>JBFFDV010000041.1:0-12806 GCA_041559215.1 Anaerolineae bacterium
ACTCCTCGACCAAGCTGGTCAGTATTGCCGCGCCCGTAGGGGTGACTGTCTCCCCTTCCACATCAACGTGGATCACGGGCACCCCTTTCAACAGTTCCAAAGTCGCCGGCGCTGGCAGGGGCAACAAGCCGTGGGCGCTGCGAACGAAGCCGCGCCCCAAGGGCAGCCGGGAGGCGTAGACCTTCTCCACCCCTAACAGCTTCAATCCGAGGAGGGCGCCCACCACGTCCACAATGGCATCCGTGCCGCCCACCTCGTGAAGATGTACATCCTCGTAGGTGGTACCATGTATCGCCGCCTCGACTGTGACCAGCCGACGAAAGATAGCCATGCTGGTCTCTTTGATCTCATGCGGCAGTTCGCTGTCCCTGACTAGAGCCTCAATGTCAGCCATCTTCCTCTCAGTCGCCTCGTCGCTGACCAGCACCTGCACGTCGGTGGCCTCGATCGCTCCCTTATGGACCCTACTCACTTCAAGCTCGTAGTCTGATAGGTGCAGCCCTTCCAACCCCTCTCGCAACGCCTCCAGTTCCAGGCCCGCATCGATGAGCGCCCCCAGGATCATGTCGCCACTCACCCCGGCGAAACAGTCAAAATAAGCGACCTTCATTTTTGAGCCATCATGCGCATGATATTATGGGCGAAGTACCCTGCCCCGAAGCCATTATCCACGTTGACGACAGCTACCCCTGGGGCACAGGAGTTGAGCATGGTCAGCAGCGGGGCCAAACCGTCGAAGCTGGCCCCGTATCCCACACTGGTAGGGACAGCGATCACAGGGCAAGCCACCAAGCCGCCCACCACACTGGCCAAGGCGCCCTCCATTCCCGCCACGGCGATAATGACCTTGGCCGCGAAGAGTTTCTGCCGCCTGCCCAAAAGGCGATGCAGGCCCGCCACCCCCACGTCGTAGAGCCTTTCTACTCGGCTTCCCAAGACCTCTGCAGTGACCGCCGCCTCTTCTGCCACCGGCATGTCCGATGTACCTGCGGACACCACCAGAATATAGCCCTCGTCCTCACTTGGGCGTATAGGTTCTCCTTCCTCCCTGTCCACGACCACGATCCGCGCTTGACTATAGTACCTGGCCTCTGGTATGGCCTCTCGCACCGCTTCGAAAGTTTCCTCGTCAGCACGGGTAGCCATGACACGATTGTTCCGCTTGGAGAGTTCTGCGATAAGCTCCACCACCTGCTGCGGCGACTTGCCCTGACAGAAAACCACCTCCGGAAAGCCCTTCCTCAAACCCCGGTGATGATCGAGCATGGCATAGCTCAAATCCTGATAGGGCAGGTCACGCAACATGGCTAGGGCGTCATCAATGCTGGTCCTATCCGCTTTAACATCCTCCAGCAACTCTCTTAACCGCTCATCCACTCGTCTCTTCCCCCAGAGTTTCGTTCATGCTCCCAGTGCGATAGCCTTCCAGGTCGACGGTGACATAAGCGAACCCGAGCTCGCGCAGACGATTCACTACCTCTGAGCGACTCTCTAGCAAGAGAGGCAGGCCTTCGGCTTCCACCTCGACACGAGCGATGTCTCCATGATGTCGGACGCGCACCTGATTGATGCCCAAGCTGTGCAAGAACCGCTCGGCCTCCTCGATTTGCGCCAGGCTCTCCCGGGTAATCGGCGTTCCATACGGGATGCGACTAGCCAAACACGCGGCCGAGGGTTTGTTCCACGTAGGCAAGCCCAGCCTGCGGCTCAAGGCCCGAATGTCGGCCTTGGTCAGGCCCGCCTCCATCAGCGGGCTGCGGACGCCCAGCTCCTCGGCGGCTCGCATGCCTGGCCTGTGGTCACCCAAATCGTCACGGTTGGAGCCATCCACCACATAGGCCAAGCCCCTGTCCCTGGCGATGCGCAGGAGTCCATCGAAGCGAAAAGCCTTACAGTAGTAGCATCTATCCGGTGGGTTGGCCACCCAGTCAGGATCGTTCGCCTCATCGCTGTCAATGAGCATATGCTGTGCCCCGATCTCCTGAGCCACGCGGGTCGCTTGCTCCAACTCTTCCCTGGGCAGGCTTGGCGAGACAGCGGTGACAGCTAATGCCTTATCGCCCAATTGCTCGTAAGCCACCTTCAAGAGCAAGGTGCTATCCACGCCCCCGGAATAGGCCACGAGCACACTGCCCATGGCGGAGAGAATCTTCTTCAATCTGTCCAGTTTCTGCTCTGCGTTCAGTTCGTCTGTGGTAGAAGGCACTTTGCTTACACTCCCCAATATAGGTGTCCCTTGATACTGAGATCTGAGCCGCCTTGGGTCGGCTAACCTGTCGCAGGCTCCACAGTGGCCATCGAGCCGGGGTACGTTCCGCTTCATGAGCAGCACTGCGCTGTCAGAGAGCCTAGCGGTAAGCCGTGGCATCCTTGCCAAGCGAGGGTGGGCTTCCACGAGGGGGTAAGATCATCAGTCGAAATCGATGCGTCGAACTACTGGAAGGACATACACATGTTATCCACAAGCTGTCCACAAGAGGTGAAACAAGAATCCGCTGTACCGCTCAGTATTGGATCACAGTGTAGACATCGTACCCCTTCAACTTCTCAACCCCCTTCAAGAAAGTGAGTTCGATGAGAAAGGCGATGCCTACTACCTCACCCCCCAGCGCCTCCACAAGCCTGGCGGTCGCCGCGGCGGAGCCTCCGGTGGCGATGAGATCGTCAACGATCAGCACTCTCTGCCCTGGCTGGATGGCATCCCGATGCATCTCCACGCAATCAGTGCCATACTCCAAGGCATATTCTTCTCTCAACGTCTCTGCGGGCAACTTGCCCACTTTACGCACTGCAATGAAGCCAGCACCTAACTTGTAAGCGATCGGGGCCCCGAAGATGTAGCCGCGGGCCTCCACCGCTGCCACCAGATCCACTTTCCGCTCGGCGTATTGATCGGCCAAAACATCCACCGCCTCCTTGAAGGCCTGCGGGTGCTTTATCAAGGTCGTGATGTCCTTGAAGATTATCCCCTCCTTAGGAAAATCAGGGACATCCCGAATCATCTCTGCAAGATCCATCCTTCACCTCTTTCCAGACGTCGTTCAGGGGCGATTGTAACAGAGATGATGCATTTAGGCAAATAGACAGCAACTTTCCATAAGATTCCTTAAAGTTTTGCTCCTTGGTCAAAGAATTGGAATGGCCGATGAACTACTATCAGTGGGAAGTACTCATAAATGGACTACTACATTTAGTAGCTTCGACTTTCGTGAGGAGCAAGGCGGTGCACTTTATCCCACCAGGAACTACGATTTGGGATTGCATTGAATGACCACCTGGATTATAATGTTGCTGCGTTCTCGAACAAGGCAGAAAGAGTCATATATTCCTTCCCTGTGCCCGGTGGGTTCGTCCCAGCTGTATGCGGCGTTTCCTCCTTGCGACCCGCATCGGCATTGACAAAAGACTTCTGTCTTGTGCCTCAGGGCGCAAAGGCATGCCATGGGGTGATGATGGCCAAGATCTCGGGTTCTCACCGATGACAACGCCGTTACTTCCCCGCTATTTCGCAAACCGTATTTGTATAACAGAAGAAACAGGGGATAGCTGAACCGTGCTCCCTTGAGACGAGGGGCTCTCTCCGCAAGCGAGCCTAGTCCTCAAGAGAGGGATTTCAGGTTATCCTTGGGTACGACAGAGAGTGCCACGTTCCGCACATCTCTGCGGATAACTTCACCAGCGAGCCGTAACGGACCAGCAACGAACGGTTGGAGGAAGTATGGATCTCAAAGGTGTTTGGGAAGCAGCCAAAGGCGAACTGCAATTGCAGATGACCAGAGCCACGTACGACACGTGGATAAGCAACACTTTCCCCCTCGCCTATGAGGATGGGACCTTCATCATCGGCGTGCATAACACCTACGCCAAGGAGTGGTTGGAGAACCGTCTGCTGACGATAATAAAGAGGACCTTGATCGGCCTCATGAACCGCACCGTCGAGGTGAAGTTCGTAGTGAGACCAAAGCGGGAGGACCCCTGGCCCTCCACCGTTCTAATGGAGTCCACTCCTCCACTGGAAGCGTCTCCATCGGAACTGCTGCTGGTCGCCCAGTATACTTTCGAGACTTTCATCGTAGGCGGCAGCAATCGCTTGGCTCATGCGGCAGCACTGGCGGTGTCGGAGGCGCCAGGTGAAAGCTATAACCCTCTCTTTATCCACGGCGGGGTTGGGCTGGGCAAGACTCACCTCCTGCATGCCGTAGGCAACCTCGCCCTGAGCCGGGGCTCGCGGGTGCTGTATATCTCCTCGGAGACCTTCACCAATGACCTCATAAACGCTATTCGCAAACAGACCACCGATGAATTCCGGGAAAAATATCGCCAGGTGGACATCCTCCTGGTGGACGATATCCAGTTCATCGCTGGCAAAGAAAGCACCCAGGAAGAGTTTTTCCACACCTTCAATACGCTCTACTCCTCCAAGAGACAGATCGTTATCTCCAGTGATCGTCCTCCAAAAGCGATCCCCACTCTCGAGGAGCGGCTTAGCTCCCGTTTCGAATGGGGACTGATCGCCGATATCCAACCGCCGGACCTGGAAACCCGTATCGCCATTCTCCGCTTCAAAGCCGAGAACCAATCACCGCCCATCCCCGATGACGTAATAGATCTCATCGCCCACAAGTTCCAAAACAATATCCGAGAACTGGAAGGGGCTTTGACCCGCGTGGTGGCCCATGCACACATGCACTTCTCTACCGTGTCGGTAGAGCTGGCCACTGAAGCTTTACAGGATATGGTCCCCGGCCATGAGACACTGACCGTTGAGCAAATCATCGAGGCTGTGGCCGAATTCTATGGCTTCGAGCAGGAGGAGTTGCAGGGCTCCCGCCGCACCAAAGATGTAGCTCTCGCCCGTCAGGTGGCGATGTACCTGTGCCGGGAGGAAACCAAAGCCTCCCTTCAGCAGATAGGGACCTCTCTTGGGGACCGGGACCACACCACGATCATGCACGGACACGATAAGGTCGCTATCAACATAGAGGAGGATGAGCAAATCCGCCGCGACGTCTTGGCGATAAAGGGGAAACTCTACCAGAACCTCACCCTCTAGGGGGCCAGATTGCCGCCGTTTTGTGGATAACCCCCACGTATCTGTGGATAACTGCGCTAAGATGGGGATAACTTCGCCTTTCCGAACCCAGTTCTAATCCGTGTCGAGCTGCACAAGTCAACAACTTGCACGACGCCGTCATGGGAATCCACATATCCACAACAGCGCGGATCTTCCCTTCAAAGAGTCCATCGTCTTATCCACACTGTATCCCCACCTCCCGCAAAGCCAAGCTACCACAGTTCCCCCTACATATGGGACAGTGGCATCAGCCCCCCACAAGTCTTGGGGCCACCTTTCCCCAACATCGCTCACCATCCACTAATCCACAAGCCTATTACTAAGACTACACTATATATTACACTATCTATTTGTGAACCTATTTCTTTGAAAGTATAATGTCCATGTATGGTAGAGAGCGAACAGATCATCTCCATCCTGCAACGAGCCTTAGAGGAAGACATCGGTGCAGGTGATGTTACCACGGATTCCATCCTGTCTCCCGATCTCTTGCTTGCAGGCCAGCTACTTGCCAGAGAGGCCGGCATCGTTGCAGGGCTCGGAATAGCCCAACTTGTGTTCCAATTGCTTGATGAGCGGATAGCGTTCACCTCTCACGTAACCGACGGCGACTTGGTAGTGACAGGACAAACCCTGGCTTCGGTCATAGGCCCTGGTGCTGGCATCCTCAGCGGTGAACGCGTGGCCCTGAACTTCCTCCAACGGATGTCCGGCATCGCCACCCTTACTCGACAGTTTGTCGAAGCGGTCAAGGGAAGCAAGGCTGTTATCCTCGATACCAGGAAGACTGCTCCCGGCCTCCGAATTCTCGACAAGATGGCAGTCAAGCTTGGTGGGGGTGAAAACCATCGCTTCGGCTTATACGATATGGTGCTGATCAAGGACAACCATGTCGCGGCCGCAGGCGGCATTACCGAAGCGGTGAACAGGGTAAGAGCCCGTACCGGCAAGAGGCTTGCCATCGAGGTGGAGGTGAAATCCATGACCGAGTTCGAGGAGGCTCTCTCCTTGCGACCCGACCGCATCATGTTGGACAACATGGGTTTGCAGGATATGGCCCGGGCTGTCGCCTTAGCTGCAGGTCAAGTCGAGTTAGAGGCCTCAGGTAACGTGACCTTGCAGAATGTGGCTGATATCGCGGCTACCGGTGTAGACTTCATCTCTGTTGGGGCCTTGACCCACTCAGCCCGTGCTTTGGATATCAGTCTGGAAATCACGACGGGGAGCTAGCTTATGGCTTTGATGAGTGATTATCTGTACTTACCGGAGGAGGAGGTATTCGAACGCATTGAGGGTGCAAGGGCGCGGCTGGGAAAGGACGTGGTCATCCTTGGACATCACTATCAAAGAGATGAGGTGATCCGCTTCGCCGATCATAGAGGGGATTCTCTGGAGTTGTCACGAGCTGCTGCCAGCGCTCGAGATGCGAAGTACATCGTCTTCTGCGGGGTGGACTTCATGGCTGAATCAGCCGCCATCCTGTGCGATTCTACGCAAGCAGTTTTCATACCGGACACGGGCGCTCGCTGTCCTATGGCGGCTATGGCTGATGTGGCGGATGCCTGGGCCGCCTGGGATTACTTGGCTTCCATCTGGGGCAGCGATCTCGTCCCTATTACCTATCAGAACTCCAGTGCGGAGCTTAAGGCCTTCTGCGGGGAGCGTGACGGTGCCGTTTGCACCTCTTCCAACGCCCGCGCGGTGTTCCAGTGGGGGCTGGCGCAAAAAGGGCATATCCTTTTTTTCCCGGACGAGCATCTGGGGCGCAACACCGCTCTATCTCTGGGGTTCTCTCCGCAGGAGATCGCGGTGTGGGATCCGCAGCGGTCGGGCGAGGCGCCAACTGGGCTGTCGGAATCGAAGGTGGTGGTATGGAGAGGGTATTGTCACGTACATACCTTCTTCACTCCCCAGCACGTGGGGCTGGCGAGGGAGAGATATCCCCAGGCCAGTGTGGTCGTGCATCCTGAGTGTCCAGCCGAGGTGGTTGCCAGATCAGACCGGAATGGTTCCACCAGCTTCATGGTCAGAGCTGTTGAAGAGTCGCCGTCTGGAGCCGCCTTCGTCATTGGAACAGAGGTGAATCTCGTGAGCAGACTGGCCAAGGAGCATCCTGACAAGACCGTTGTTCCTCTGGCTCATTCTCTATGTGGCGCTATGTTTCACATAAGCCCTCACAACCTGCTGTACATTCTTGATGGTATCTTGGAGGGTCGTATGGACAACGTCGTCGACGTTCCCGAAGAGGTAGCCGCGGGTGCGAACCTGGCTCTGGACAGGATGCTAGAGGTGAGGTGAAATGAGCGCGCGCGGTGCCGAGGTGAGGACGGACGTTTTGGTTATCGGTTGTGGTATCGCTGGTGCAGTGGCGGCCCTCCGCTTGTCCCAGGACGAAGATTTGCGCCTCACAGTCATCACTTCTGCCCAGGATGCCCATGAGGCCGCGACTTATTATGCCCAAGGAGGCATCATCTATCGAGGGCCGGAGGACTCGGCGCAGCTGTTGGCGGAGGATATCACAAGGGCAGGAGATGGGCTTAACAACCCTCAGGCCGTTGCCATTCTGTCAGAGCAAGGACCGGCGCTATTGGAGCGTGTGCTGGTGGATGAACTGGACGTTCCCTTCGACGCAGCGCCCACGGGGCGGCTGCATCTCACTCTGGAAGCGGCGCATTCGACCGCCCGTATTCTCCACGTGGCCGATGCCACCGGCAAGGCCATACAGGAGAAGCTGATCCGTGCTCTGCGTGCCCGCCCGAATGTCGAGTTGCTGACGGGCCATACAGCGGTAGATTTGCTGACCCCAGCGCATCACTCGCGGGATCGCCGAGCCGTCTATGAATCTCTCTCCTGTGTGGGTGCTTATGTCTTCAACCAGCAGCAGGGAAAGGTGATCACCTATCTGGCCAAGGCGACCATCTTGGCAACAGGTGGACTGGGCCAGATATACCTGCACACCACCAACCCGGTTATGGCGCGAGGCGATGGCCTGGCCATGGCTCATCGTGCCGGAGCCCGAGTGATCAACGCCGAATATGTGCAGTTCCATCCCACGACTTTCTATGATCGGTATGCCCCGCGCTTCTTGATCTCCGAGGCGGTACGCGGTGAGGGATCTCGCCTGGTCACCGAAGCTGGAGAGCCCTTTATGCAGAACTATGACCCAGAGTGGCGTGACCTCGCGCCGCGCGATGAGGTAGCGCGGAGCATCCACCTGGAAATGATGGCCAGAGGTGTGAAATGCGTCTATCTGGATCTGGCATCGTATATGCCGGCGGACAAGATTAAGGAGCGGTTTCCCAATATTTACAGCCAATGTCTCGCTTATGACGTGGACATTACCAAGGATTTGATACCGGTAGTGCCAGCAGCTCACTACGCCTGCGGTGGGGTGTGGGTGGATGAGTTTGGACGTACCAACTTGAAGAACCTGTACGCAGTAGGTGAGGTCTCTTGCACCGGCATTCATGGGGCCAACCGGCTGGCTAGTAGCTCTCTTCTGGAGGGTCTGGTCTGGGGCTGGAGGGCCGCCGAGGACATCCTGAGCAGCATCGACCGACAGTCTGAGGCCTGTACCTCGGACATACCAGCCTGGTACGACGAGGGCTTAACCGATATCGCTGATCCGGCGTTGATCACTCAGGACATGACCACCATCCGGCATATCATGTGGAACTACGTGGGGTTGATACGGAGCACAAAGCGGTTGGAACGCGCTATAGATGATCTGTGCAACTTGGAAAGGGAGATCGAGAAGTTCTATCGCGCCACCAAGCTAACCGACGGTTTGATAGGATTACGCAACGCCGTGCAGACTGCGCTAATAGTGGCCAGGGCTGCCTGGGAAAACAAGGAGAGTCAGGGTTGCCACTTCCGGCAGGATTGAAGGGTAAGGGCACCCCTCCCTAGGGTGGCAACTTGCGCCGATCAGGGGTTTATGGTATGATACAGCAAATCCCGGGGCAGAGCGTCTTCGGGGACTCGATGCTGAGTTCTAGGGGAAGGAGGTGATGCATAGAGAGGACATCTTGGCAGAGGTTTCGATACCAAATTCCAGAAAATATCTGACAAAGAGAGGGAGGAAAGGAAAGGAAAGATAGATGAAGAAGTACATTTTGCTATTGGTAGGCCTGACTGTGCTGTTGGCTCCGATTCTGCTCGGCGGCTGTGCACCCGCGGTAGCTGAGCTTGGGTCTGCGGAGAGGCCAGTGCAGTTGATGTTCGTGCCCTCCGTGGATGTGGCCGTGATCGAATCCGCCGGTGAGAGTATGGCCAATTGGATAACTGAGCAAACGGGGATCCACTTTGACGTTTCGGTTCCCGTTTCTTACGCAGCTACCATTGAGGCCATGTGCGCTGCGGAGGGAGATACGATGGGCTTCATCCCCGGCTTGGGATATGTTCTGGCCAATGACAAATGCGGTGTGGAAGTGGCCCTGGCTACGATTCGCTACGGCCGAACCGCCTACTGGACGGAGTTCGTCGTGCGCCGTGACAGCGGCATCGAATCCCTCACAGATCTGGAGGGCAAGAAGTGGGCCGCTCCCAGTTTGACCTCGACCTCGGGCTACCTCTGGCCCTCAGTGCTCTTGGGCCTGAACAACATCACGCCGGGTGAGATCGTGGAGGCGGGAGGCCATCCCCAGGCGGTTCTGGCGGTGATGGATGGCTCGGCCGATTTCGCCACCTGCTATTTCTCGCCGCCTGGCAACACAGTGGAGGATTGGAGGGAGGGCGACCCGCTGGAGCCCGGAGGGGAGTTCACCATCGAGGAGCAAGAAGATGGTAGCTACGAGGTCTGGCAGGGCGGCCTGCCGATCCGTGACGCTCGCGTGGCAGCTATGGCCACCAATCCGGATGTTATGGATGAGATCGGCCTTCTTGCCATCAGCGAGAGGATCCCCAACGACACGGTCAGCTTCGTCAGTGACTTCCCGGAGGAGATGAGGGACACCATCGTCCAGGCGCTGATAGACTACGCGGCCACGGAGGAAGGGCAAGCGGTCCTGGCTGACGAGGATTTCTACGACATCACCGGCTTCGGTAAGGTAACCGATGACTACTACGACCCCGTCCGCAACGCCATCAACATACTGAACTGGACGGAGGAGGATATCCTCGAATAGGCCGTGGTCCTGGGCTCTCTTCAGGCCAGATTGATGTAGTGCGAAAGCCGTCGAGATTGGGCAGGGGCTTTTCTCTGCCCAATCTCATATCCCTTGATGACATAGTCGTCGTCCCGGACTTGACTCGGGACGACGTGGTGGGAGGGGGCATTTCCATGCTTGAGATACAGAATGTGACAAAGGTCTACGAGGGGGGCACGGTGGCGCTCAAGGATGTGAGTTTCAACGTGAAGGATGGTGAGTTCATGGTCATCATCGGATTGAGCGGCTCCGGCAAATCTACCCTCCTCAGGTGCATCAACAGATTGATAGAGCCCACGGAGGGGCGCATCATCTGGGATGGAGTGGATGTGACCAAGCTGTCTGGTGAGGAGTTGCGCAAGGTGCGACGCAAGATCGGGATGATCTTCCAGCAGTTCAATCTGGTCAAACGTTCGTCGGTGCTGACCAACGTTCTCTCCGGGCGGCTCGGATATGTCAATCCCTGGCGCAGCGCGGTAGGGCGCTTTCCTAGGAAAGATGTGGAGAAGGCTTTGAGCTGTCTCGAGCGGGTGGGCATCCTGGATCAGGCCAATAAGCGCGCCGATGAGCTGAGCGGGGGTCAGCAGCAACGGGTGGGCATCGCCCGGGCTCTTATGCAGGACCCCAGGCTGATACTGGCTGACGAACCCGTGGCCAGTCTGGACCCCGCGACTTCCCATTCCATCCTCAGATATATCGAGCAACTGAACAAGGAAGACGGGGCCACCGTGCTATGCAGCCTGCATTTCCTCAGCCTGGCGCGAGCTTATGCCTCGCGCATGGTCGCGCTGAAGGATGGCGAGATCGTATTCCAAGGCTTGCCCGCGGAGATAGATGACGACAGATTCAAAGAGATCTATGGCGAGGAGGCCATTCAGGTGGAGATACGATAGGAGGTATCCAAAAAGTGAAGGACAAGGAAGAATGGAGAGATAAGGGGAGACCCAGGGGGCTTCTCTCCTCATGGCGCTTCATCGGCCTCCTATTGGTCGGCGTCATCGTATATACCTATGGTTGGCGGGTCACGGAGATAGACCTGCCCGACTTGGTGACTGGCGCCCCCGACATCGTGCATATCGTGACGCAAATCTTGCAGCCGGATTTGCTGGCCCGAGACAAGGAGTATCAAAGAGCATACGCGGACTTCCAGGTGCCCTGCGGCACGTCACGTCCACAGCAGCCGCCTGGCAGCGAGTCGGAGCCCTATCTCGTGCTCTCCCATACCTGCGGAGTGCCGGGGGAGCCTCTATCTGTTGAAGGGTTCAACTTCAGGCCCAACACACGGGGTACCGTCCGCTGGATTCCCCCTGAAGGCACTACCAGGTCCTTGGCGCACGTTGACTCCGGCGGCGAGGGACATTTTGTGGCCGCCATCTCCGTCCCCCAGGTGCCTGATTCTGAGGAACTGCAGAAGATCGAGACGGAGTTGAGGTGGAACGTGGGGTTGCCCTACCCCAGTGACACCCTCAAGGTTGTCTTCGAGAAAATGATAGAGACCGTCATGCTGGCGCTGATGGCCACCACCTTTGCTATCTTCATCGCTGTACCCCTCAGCTTCCTGGGGGCGCGCAACCTGATGTCCGCCTACCGCGGCACGATGATCATCTACTTCGTAGTCAGGGGGTTTTTCAACATTGTGCGCTCCATCGAGCCCCTGATCTGGGCCATCATCTTCGCCGTCTGGGTGAGCATCGGCCCCTTCGCCGGCGTGTTGGCTCTGGGCATGCACTCCATTGCTGCCCTGGGTAAGCTATACTCTGAGCAGGTGGAGAGCATAGATCCCGGCCCCATAGAGGCCATCCAGGCAACCGGGGCCAACGCCCTGCAAACCATCGTCTACGCCGTTGTGCCCCAGATCGTACCTCCTTATCTCGCTTTCACCATCTATCGCTGGGATATCAATGTGCGTATGTCAACGGTGATCGGCATGGTTGGCGGCGGTGGCGTCGGCTTCCTGCTCATTCAGTGGGTGAACCTGCTCCGCTACAAGCAGGCGGGCGTCGCGGTTTGGGCCATCACCATCGTGGTCTGGGTCATGGACTACGTCAGCGGCGTTGTGAGGGAGAAGATCGTTTAGGAGGCGTGGCGCAGCAAAAGCCCGGGGAGCACCAAGGGCCTGCCCTGAGCCTTTTGAAGGGTGCCCGCTCGCCTTTTATTTCCTCCCACATATTGGCGCTTGCGTTCGATCGCAGGACAAGCCCTTGGAACCTGCTAGTTTGACAGTCCAGCGACGACGGGCTATAATCAGCGCCGTTGATTGATGCGCGTAAGGATATGACCATGTTGACCGATAGACGTAGAACCCTCGCCCTGCTGGGAGGCATAATAGTCTTGGCCCTGTGTGCCGCCTGGGTAGATCTACCCAGCAATCCGGGCCTCCATATCCATCTGGGCCCCATCAACGTGGATCGCGACATAGAGCTACGCAGGGGGTTGGATCTTCAGGGGGGCTTGCAGGTGCTGTTAGAGGCAGACGTTCCCCCTGAGGAGAGCGTTGATGCCGGGGCGATGGAAGCTACTAGGGCGATCATTGAGCAGCGGGTTAACGGCCTCGGGGTCTCTGAGCCGCTGATCCAGTTGTCTGG
>JBFFDV010000042.1:0-12779 GCA_041559215.1 Anaerolineae bacterium
ACATCAAAGCGAAACCCCCGCTCCTCCTCTAGCACCAGGGGCACTGGTTTGGCTCCCACGAAGTTGATCATTGATTCATATATGGGGAAGCCAGGATTGGGATAAAGCACCTCGTCACCTTCCTCCACCAGAGCCAGGATGGCAAAGAACATGATAGGCTTGGCTCCAGGTGTAACCACCACCTGCTCAGGGCTGACCTCAACCCCTCGCGTCTCCGCTGTGTACTCAGCGATGGCCTCCCGCAGTTCCGGGATGCCCGCCGAAGGCGAATAATGGGTATAGCCCTGGTACAAAGCAGTGCCTGCGGCCTCTATGATGTTAGAAGGAGTGTCGAAATCTGGCTCACCTATCTCCAGGTGGACAATCTCCCTCCCCTGAGCCTCCAGAGCCCGAGCTCTGGCTAGCACTTCAAAGGCCGTCTCCGTGCCCAGGCGACTCATCGCTTTCGCGAATTTCATTTATCATTACCTCCTTACTTAATAGTAGTGAACTTTTGCCCTTTGTATCCCTTATGCTATAATAACATTTGTTAGATCAATACAGTTGTGCTCCCATCAGATTCGCTATTACTGGAGACAACATTGCAACTCCAGCGGAGCTCAGTGTAGTACCGCATTGCCAGCAAAGATCCACAGCGGAGGTGTAGCATGCAAAGAAATCTGCTCTTTCTTTTCATAGTGCTCTTGATCATCATCAGCGCTTGCACCGGGGGACAGCCACAGATCCCCACACCACCACCAGCGCCTCAAGACAAGATCATCTTCATGGGCGACCATGAGGACAATAACGATATCTTCATGGTAAGCACCGATGGCACGGAATTGATCAATCTCACCAAGTCAAGCCACGACGATGTCCTATTCGCATGGTCTCCCGACGGGCGCCAGATACTTTTCGTCTCCGACCGTGATGGCAACTCTGAGGTCTATGTCATGCATGCCAATGGCGCCTATCCCCACAACCTGAGCAATCATGCAGCGGACGATGGTTTCCCCGCCTGGTCTCCCAACGGGCAGGCGATCGCCTTTGTTTCCAATCGCGACGGCAACTGGGAAATCTATGTCATGAACAACAATGGCTCCGAGCAAAGAAGGCTCACTACCAGCCCCGCCGTTGATGGCCATCCTAAGTGGTCACCAGATGGAGAGAAGATCGCCTTCGTCTCGCAGCGCGATGGCAACGACGAAATATACGTCATGAATGCCGATGGCAGCAACCAAACACGGTTAACCATACACCCCGCCAACGACATGAAGCCCGCCTGGTCCCCCGACGGAAACCGTATAGCCTTCGAATCCGAACGTGATGGCAACCTCGAAGTGTACCTGATGAACGCTGATGGTAGCGACCAGTACAATCTCTCGCAAAGCGAAGCCGAGGATGGAGATCTCTCCTGGTCACCCGACGGACAAAGCATCGCCTTCTCCTCACTGCGGGACGGCAACGCCGAGATATACCTGGGTCTACTCAGCGATGTCAGTCTAACGAACCTGACGAACGATCCAGGCGAAGACGTGCTCCCCTCCTGGTCTTCCGATGGACGAAAGATAGTCTTCACCTCATTGCGGGGCGAGAATGCCGACATCTATGTAGTCGCCTCTGACGGTAGTGATCTGCAGAGATTAACCCAACATCCGGACAACGAGTGGGCTCCCCTATGGGTACCCTAGCTGTCTGACGAATCAAGCAAGCCTTCGTAAATAGCGAGCAATCTCTGCGCTGATGCCCGCCAAGCGAAGTTTCGTGCCTGTCGAAGCCCCTTTTCGGCCAGGTCCTCTCGCAAGGCGGCATCATCCAACACTCTTCTTATGGCCTGCGTCAGACCCTTGGTATCCTCGCCTGATACCATCAAGCCTGCCTCTCCCACCACCTCTGGCAAGGATGAGCTGTCGGAGGTGACTATCGGCGTGCCACAGGCCATCGCTTCTAGGGGTGGCAAGCCAAAACCCTCGTACAAGGAGGGAAAGACGAAGAGCTCAGCTAGGTTATAGAGGGCTGGTAGGTTCTCATCGGCCACGAAGCCGAGAAAGATAACCTCCCCTTCCAGGGACAACTCCTTCACTCTGCGAAAGATACCCTCGTATAGCCATCCCTTTTCTCCTGCTACCACCAGCCTATGCGACAGATCTCCCGTCGCTCTTAAGGCGGCATAGGCATCGAGCAGAGTGACGAGATTCTTACGTGGCTCCAGCGTGCCAAGGCTGAGGATGAAAGGAAAAGACAAGCCGTAGAGCTCCCTAACCCTCGCTAGAAGCCCTTCATCCTCAAGGGGCCTGAACCGCCCGTCCACGCCGGGATAAAG
This sequence comes from Anaerolineae bacterium, assembly GCA_041559215.1. Classification (GTDB taxonomy): domain Bacteria; phylum Chloroflexota; class Anaerolineae; order UBA7937; family B3-Chlor; genus JBFFDV01. The sequence continues at coordinate 2,303 of JBFFDV010000042.1, forward strand.
CACTTCCACTTTTCCCGGCGGAACCCCGAGAAGCTCGATGATGTCCTGCTTCGTATTCTCTGAATCAGCCAGAACTAGGTCGGCCCGCCTGGCCGCACCGCTTACAGCCCGGCCGAGATACTGGCCCAGACTGGGCTCTGCTCCCTCAGGGTAGCGGAGAAAGGAAAGATCATGAATGGTAACTACCTTCCTCCCTTGACGCAGCGGCGGTAGGACATAGTCCGGTGAATGAAATACATCTACTGATCCAATCAACAGATCCACAGGCAATGGCAGATGTAAGCGATGCCAGATGATGGTCAAAAGCCTATCGGAGAGCGGAAACCGCCTAACCCGGAAATTGCGGGGCATCTTGAAGCTGAAACTTGGAGACCGTGACTTGCCTCCCGCCACGAACAGAACATACTCATGCTCGCTGTCCAGCTTTGCAATCCCCTCAACCAACCCGCGGATATACCGGCCGATGCCGGCCTGTTGATGAATAGCCGCCGTATAGTCTATGCCAATTCGCAAAATCTCAGACTCCTCGGGCACCACAAGGACGGAGACCTTGAGATCATTGGATCTTTCTATAAGTCCACATGCGATTGATGCCGAAATTCCAGAACAGGACCACAAGAATAGCTATGGCCTTGGCGATGTTATAGCCCAAAGTGCCCCAGGTATAGAAAATCAGGCCATCGAGGCCCAAGAAGATGGTCTGATTGATGACATATCCTCCAACGCTGACCAGAGCGAACTGGACCAATTGGGGAAGAAACCTCTCCTGTCTGGATTCGGGAAACGTCCAGAGACGGTTCCAAATGAAGTTGCTGAGCACGGCTGCAGAGAACGAGCAGGTATTGGCCCAGAACTTGCTGAAACCGAAAGCCAGGATTAGAAAGTTTAGCACGCTGAAGTCCACCACTGTCCCAATCGTACCAACGATGGCGAACTTAACGAAGCGCAGGAGTTCCCCCTTCTTGGTCAACAATGATGTAAGCAATCTGCCCCAGCGAGGATGAGTATAGACCAGAACCACGAGCTTAGATACGGTGGAGTTGGCAAGGAGAGCATCAATGAGCTTCGACAAAGGGCTCCTCAGGTGTTCGACTCAATACATAAATCAGTCCCAGTAAGATAGCCAGGTGCATGTTCATCCCATGAACGTACAGATTGTCGAAGAGGCTATGGACGGCAAAGGCTGCCAAGACGCCAAGAATGCCCAACGCCATACCTTGCCAATGACCGCTCACCTCTCGCAAGGTGCGCCAGCTGTGCCAGGAGCACGCCAATATTAGCAGTAGATAAGCGCCCAGCCCCAGCAATCCAGTCTCAGCCGCGACATGCAGGTAATAGTTGTGGGCGTGTCCCAACGGGTCTTTCCACCCGGGCAAGGCATAAGCGGGATATACGGGGACGTAGTTACCGATACCCACACCCAGCAAAGGATGATCATTCAGCATGCCGAGAGCAGCCTGCCAGTGGGCCAGTCTTTCTATGACAGCGAAATTCTCGTCAGTGACGTGCACGCCTCGTACATCACTCATCTCCAGGTAGGGCAGAAAATCTGAGAAGCGCTGACTGACAGCAGTTGGAAGCAAACGCTCCCCTCCGAGCAAAAGTAAGATGACACCAAAAACGAGTAACAACGCCAGGAGCAGCCAGAACCAACGACGGCGCAAGGCCACAGAAACACCCAAGCCCGTACCAAGGCCAGCCAGCCCGCCGACAAGAGGACCCAGTAACGAACTTGGGCTCAGCTCATAGAACCAGAGGGTACCCAGCGCTCCACTTGCCAGGCCAGCCAGGGCGCCACCCGTCAAGCCGCTGAACGCTCTATACCAGAACCCCGCAATAGCAACTACTAGAACTCCCGCCATAAAGCCCAGCCATGCTCCCCGTGACCAACTCATCACCAGCGCAGCGCCCATCAAGCCCGAACTGAATCCTGCCAGTGCCCAGATGACGACGGATGAGAGATTCCGCCACCGCCAGCGGGCCAGAAAGAGACTCAGAGCCAGAGGCAGGATGAGGGCCAGGTATCCACCATAGGGGTTGGGCTGCTCGAAGGTGCCATAGGCGCGGACGAAGCGGTCAAGGAGGAGAAAACCCTCAGGTCCTATGCGACCGAAGAACTGATAGAAGCCCAGCAGGGCCTCCAGGCATCCCGCCAATAGGATGAGTGTGACGATGATCTTCATCTGTCGCCTATCCACCACGTTCACCACGAATAGGTATACTGCGAGCAGCTCCAACCAGACCAGCAACCCCTTCAGACTCCATTGCAAGGACAGAGCATCTAACAAGGAGAAGGAGCTCACTGCCAGGAATACGAGGAAGGGGGCCAAAAGGGGAGCACGGACGGTCTTGATCTCCCTGTTGGCGACCATACGGGCCACCCAGGCCACGATAATCAGGGCCGCCAGAGCCTCAGCCCCGCCCACACTGATAACCCCAAAACTGGTCTCCTTCAGGGAACCGAAGGGGATGGCAAAGACGAGAAGGTAGAGACCGATGACAGGACGAACAATTATGAGTACCAAGGCGCCGCTGCCGAGGAGCAGAGCCACCGCCCAGGTGAGGGGCAGCCAAGCGATGGAAAGCCCAATGAGAAGAACCAGCGCTGTCACGACGGCGCAATACGAGATTGAATTGCCAATCAGGCCAGTCTGCCTGAACAATAGACCGACGGAGACACCACTGTTCACGACTGAATCATAAGCGAGCGTGTGACTTTTGTCAACGCAGTTGCTACACGGGCTTGCGCAGCGATTGGGCGCAAGCCCCAATGTGTAGGGGGGAAAGAGAGGCGAGGGGACACCCCCGTGCTCCCCGGGCTTTTGCTGCGCAACGCCTACACTTCTCTCCTACCTACCAAGTTGGATATGAGAAGCAGTGCCATAACCGCCCCGAGAAGGTCGAAGCCCACATCAAACACCTGTGCATTTCGGCCCGGAACGAAGAACTGATGCACTTCATCGGAGATGGCGTAGAGAGCACTGAAGACGAAAGCATAGAGGATAATACGTCTTGACTCTCGTTCGCCACTCCTCGGACAAGCCCACCAGACGAGACCTGCCAAGATACCGTACTCAGCCACGTGCCCCACCTTCTTGGCGATGAGGTCCACAAAATGCTCCGGGTGATGGGGCAAATCTGGCTGCGCAGATAGATAGAAGATTAGCATCATCCAAAGAAGAACAAGCAGCCAATGCCCCAGCTTTTTGCCGATCCTACTGACTATCGATCGGATCCTCTGTCCATGCCGCATACGCCCTCTCCGCCACCACAGCCAGCTTGGGCCAGTTGAACTCATCCACTATCCGTCGCCTTGCGCCCATACCCAATGTCGCCCTTAACTCTCTATCTCGCAGCAACTGAGCGACACCTGCAGCGAAGTCTTCGATTTCTCCTGGTCGCACCAGGTATCCGGAAACCAGATGCTCAATGTATTCACCGACCTGCCCAACATCATCGGCCACAATCGCCAATCCTGCCGCCATCAGATCCACTAGTTTAGCCGGGCAGCGGGCACGGTTCAACAGGGTGTCCTGAAAGGGGCAAACAGCCAGGTCTGAGGCGGCGAAGTAGCCCGATAGTTCGTCACGTTCAGCCCATCCTACATAGGTAAGACGCGAATTGAAGCCCGCTTCTTGCGCGTGGGCCAAAAAACACTCCTCTTCGGCGAAGAGACCACGCCCAACGACCAACAAACGGGCGGATGGCATCTGAGCCCAAACGCGACCCAGTACCTCCATCAACCGCTGCGGCTCGAACTCGAAGAACCTGGTATAGAGCAGGATCACGGGGTCATGGCCGAATTGCCATTCACGTCGCACCCTGACTCGCGTACCGGTATCTGGTATCGGGGATTCAGCATCCACACCGTTAGGCAGATAGTGCAGATTGCCTTGGGGGATTCGCATCTCCAGCGCCAGGTTCTCCAGAGTCTTGCTGGCGACTGTGAGAGCGCCGCAGTGGGTCATCCCCCACTTCTCTTGCCAAGCGAAGAACCGCTTCTGCAGCCAAGAGTACGGCCCTATCTCGTTCCAGCCCCCCCATCCCTCCCAGTCGTCGCAATCGACAACCAGCCGCACTCTGAGTAGCCGTAGCTTCCCCAAACACCATACGATTGCTGCTACCAGCCCAGCATACGCCTTTGGCTTGAAGCAATGGATGACATCGGGTCTCATCGCCAGAGCACGGCGCAATAGGCGCCAAGTGATAATCACATCTCTCAAGAATGGGACCGGAGGAGGTAAAACGATATTGTGGATACTTACCCCATCCTCTTCCCACTTAAGCCCGCCATCCTCAGGACAACTCCAAGGAGGCAGCACCACTTCGATCTGATGTCCATCGGCCGCCAATGCCTTGGCCAGGGGCAGCGCCCTCCGGGCCATAGTACCATGGGGTCGCAGCCCGAAAGGCCCAACCATCGTCACCTTCATAGCTGTAAGCCATCTGTACTCGCTAAGCGGAAAAGGGCGACAATGTCGAGATTAGACAGTGTACCATCTAGCGGGCCTTCGCGGCTATAGACGATCACAAATACTGCGCCCTCGCTGGCCACATCAGGCGCTCGACAGAGAGTCGTTCCGCCGCCCCAGTGGGTAAAACTAGACCGTTTCTGGCAATGGTTACAGACCGGCTCGCTGACTATGGCTTGTAGATCTCGCCAAACTTGTCGCGTAGATAACGTAGATACGGCGCAGCTGTCAAGCCCCTGCCAGTAATGCGATTGAGCAGCTCCATAGGTTCGAACTTGGCGCTGTGTCTGTGTACATTCTCTCGTAGCCAGCCCAGTAGGTCGCTGAAGTGACCCTCTTGTATCTTGCGCTCCAGATCCGGAATGTCTTCCTCGATCTTAGCCCACAACTGGGAGGCGACCAGATTGCCCAGCGCATAAGTGGGGAAATATCCGATTAAGCCAGCGGACCAATGGACGTCCTGCAATACACCTCTGGCATCGTCTGGAGGGGTCAGTCCCAGGAATTCCTCAAACTTCATGTTCCAAGCTTCGGGCAGGTCCGCCGGCTCCAGAGTGCCTTCCATCAGTGCTAGTTCCAACTCGAAACGCAACATGATGTGCAGGTTATATGTCGCCTCGTCTGCCTCTACCCGGATCAAGGAGAGCTCGACCTTGTTGATCGCCCGGTAGAACGTCTCCAGCTCAGTATCGCCCAACTGACTGGGAAAGACGTCCTGTAGTCGTGGATAGAATGCCACCCAGAATGCCCGGCTGCGACCGACCAGGTTCTCCCACATCCGCGACTGCGACTCGTGCATCGCCAATGAGGCACCTGTACGCAAGGGTGTACGGTCAAATTTCGGATCTACTCCCTGATCGTACATGGCGTGGCCGGCCTCGTGCATCGAGCCAAAGAGCGCCGTATTGATGAAGTTAGGGTCAAAGCGAGTGGTGATACGCACATCGCCAGTTCCGAAGCCAGTGGTGAAGGGATGCACCGCCTTATCTTGGCGACCGCGTTCGAAGTCATAACCGATAGCCTTGATCACCTCAATTCCAAAATCCCACTGCTTCTGCTCGTCGAAGGGCTGGTGAAGGACTGAGTCATCCACGGGCGTACCCCGTTCAACGATTGCCTGCACCAGCTCGATCTGTTGCGGGCGCAACTCGTCGAAGACGGTCTTAACCTCTGCCGTCCGCATCCCCGGCTCGTAATCGTCAAGCAGCGGGTCGTAGACGTGGTCGTAGGGGGCGAAGAAATCGACGTACTGGTGTTCCAATTCGACGATTCTCTCCAGATGTGGCAGGAACTGGGCGAAGTCTGCCTCAGCCCGTGCCTTCTCCCAAGCCTGATGGGCCAAGGAGGTAATGCGTTTGAATTCGCCCACCCAGTCTGGAGGCACTTTGCGCGCCTTGTCAAAGTCGCGCGCCGCCTTCCGCACCAGCCGTGCGCCGTCAGAATCGGGATCCAAATCAGCAACCTCCGGTTTGACTGCTTCCAGCGCGGTGCCCATTTCATCGCTGACAAACCTCTCGTGGGCCAGCCGGCTGAGAGTGGCGAGTTGCATCGCCCTTCCTGCTGCGCCGCCCGGAGGCATGTAAGTCTGCTGATCCCAGCCCAGCATGCTTGCCGCCGATTCCAAATCAGCCACTACGCCCAGTAATTCGCGTAATCTATCAAATTTCTCTTCCATCCGTCCTCCTCAGATCATTGGAACCCCTAAGCGAGCTCTGGAACGCGCTCCCAGCGCTCACACCATTGTACAACCAACGAAGCTGTATACGCAAACATACCCAGAGAGCAGGCGTTGCGCAGCAAAAGCCCCGGGGAGCGCAAGGGGTGTCCCCTGGCCCTTCATTCCCTCCTACATATTGGGGCCCGCGCCCAATCGCTGCGCAAGCCCCTGTGTCTAGCTTAGGGAGTCGTCACAGGTGAGTCCGCATCTCTCTTGCGAGAGAAACAACCCTCGACATCGAGCGGTAGCAACGATTCAAGAGGATAACCACAATTAGCCAGTGGGTCGAAGGGCGGTAGCCAGACGCCGGTTCTACCCCAGCATAGTAACGAACAAGAGCGCACCACTGCCGCCCTCGTGGCCATAAACGACCATACTAAATACAGGAAGGAGAGCCTGAAGGTTCAGTCGTTGTTTCGGCGCACGGATATGATGAACGGCTGCTATTCCACCGTCACCGACTTGGCCAAGTTCCGTGGTTGATCCACATCGCAACCACGCTCCAGCGCCACATAGTAAGCGAAGAGTTGCAAAGGAACAATGGCCAACACAGGGGTCAGAGCTTCAAGAGTGGGCGGAATATGAAACACTTCCTCAGCATGACGGCCGATTTCCTCATCTCCATCGGTAGCCACAGCCAACACGGGAGCGCGACGGGCCCGCACCTCTTGGATATTACTGATAAGCTTCTCATACCTATCACTTTGAGGAGCGATGGCCAGCACCGGGATGTGAGGGTCCAACATGGCAATAGGGCCGTGCTTCAGTTCGCCAGCCGGATACCCCTCAGCATGAATATAGCTTATCTCCTTCAGCTTGAGAGCACCTTCGAGGGCTGTGGGGTAGGTCATGGTGCGTCCAATGAAGAAGAAGCTCCGCCGGTCGGAATACCGCCTGGCAATCTGTGCGATGGCCTCCTCGCCCTTCAGAACCTCCTCTATCTTAGCTGGCAACTCCCGTAACTCCGCTACGACCCTGGCCACCTCTGCCTCGCCCATAACGCCCTGCCTTCGCCCCAAGTCCAAAGCGATGAGACTTAGCAGAACCAGTTCGGTGGTGTAAGTCTTTGTGGCTACCACCCCTATCTCCGGGCCAGCCTGAAGATAAAACGCCGCATCAACGCCCCGAGTGATGGAACTTCCCATGACGTTGGTTAGAGCAACGGTGAGTGCGCCTTTCTCCTGAGCCAGGCGAAAGCCAGCCAATGTATCCGCCGTCTCTCCGGATTGGGTGACGAGTATGACCAACGCCCCTTCGTCCAGCACCGGGTCTCGATAGCGGAACTCTGACGCCACAGCCACCTCTACAGGAAGGCGAGCCCACTTCTCTATGAGCAACTTGCCCACCAGACCAGCATAGGAGGATGTGCCACACGCCACGATAGTTACCCGGTTCACGTGGCTCAAGTCGAGATGAGCCCATTCCGACAGATTCACTCGTGGGCCGTCAAGGCGGCCTCGCAGCGTGCTGAGTATGGCCTGAGGTTGCTCGTGCACCTCTTTAAGGTAGAAGTGAGGATAGCCCCCCTTCTCTGCCGACTGCACATCCCACGTGATGTGCAACGGTTCGCGGGTTATCTCCTCGCCCTCCAGACTACGGATGCTCACGTCCTCTGTGGTCAAGGCTACGACCTCACCATCATCCACCACCGTCGCCCGTCGGGTATGGTGCATGATAGCCGGTATGTCTGACGCCAAGTAGTTCTCTCCCTGGCCCAATCCGATGATCAACGGGGAAAAGAGACGAGCCCCGACAAGCATGCCGGGTTCCTCTCGACAGAAAGCGGCGATGGCATAAGCTCCTCGCACTCTTATCAAGGCGCGCCGTACCGCCTCCGGAAGACGCGGAGGATCATCCCCCTTCTGGAGCAATTTATCGTACTCCTCCTCGATGAGATGGGCCAGTACTTCGGTATCCGTTTGGGAGAGGAAATGATGACCCCGAGCCAATAACTCGTCCCGCAGCCGCGCATAGTTCTCAATAATGCCATTATGAACGAGGACTATGCGCTGGTGGCAGTCAGCGTGAGGGTGGGCATTGACCTCATTGGGCAAACCGTGCGTAGCCCAACGGGTATGTCCGACGCCCAGCAATCCTGTAGGGCTTCGCCCTTTCAAGGCCTCCAGCAACTTCTGCAGCTTTCCCTCGGTCTTCTCTATCTCGATCTCACCTGACAAGTTCAGAACCGCGATCCCGGCCGAATCGTACCCACGATACTCCAGACGCTGCAGCCCATCCAGCAAGATGGGAGTGGCAAAACGAGGGCCTACATAGCCAACGATGCCGCACACTTTCCGCTCACCTCCGAAAGTTCACTTGATGCCCATTTTCTTGGTGGGCACCACTTCGGGCAACATGAAGTTCACCGACTCATCGGCGGTGATGCCTCTCTCATCGGCAAGGGTCAAGAGCAACGCATGACCGATAGCCAGATGCGCCGCTTGAATCTTGCTCGATGAAGGTCCCTCGGGCTTGGCATTGCTCTTGATCACATAGTCGGCTGCCTGGCCAAGGGGCGTGTCTATGTTCTCGGTGATCGCTACGGTGATTGCACCCTTCGCTCTAGCCCGCTCCAGGGCATCATAAACGAAACCGGTGCCGCCACTAGCCGAGATGCCGATCATCACATCGCCCTCATTGGCGGCCATCGTCATATACTTGGACAAGCCCATCTCCTCCTCTCCAGCACCCTTGGCGAAGCTAATCGGCTGCATGTCGCCCAGATTATTGGTGAAGACCATGATCGGCACGCCGGTCTCCAGGCCCTGCCCTGCCATCTCCATCGCTACTAAGGCGCTTGCCCCTGCGCCCGTAACTAAGATCTTATTCTCGGCCTCGATCCGCTCGTTCAGGACCCGAACCACTTTCTCTATGCTGGGCACCGCTACCTCTAAGGTAGCCAGAATGCCCTCTGCGTCCTGCCGTAGGACACGAGCGATTTTGTCCCGAGCGGTCTCACAATCGGACATATCGATGCTGACCATCAGAGGCTTGTTTACGTCGATGATCTGGCCCACTGTGTCAATCAGAACGTAGTCGTCGTAATCGTGAGCGGTGAACTCGAGGGTGGTGCCCGGCAGATTACCTATGGCTAGGTCCAAGCCGGTGAGGTTGCTGATGAGACTGGTCTTGCCGCTGTTGAAGACACCCAAGACAGCGATGCGATCCTTTGGGGCGAAAGTCCCTGGGAACTGGGCTTTTATCTCCCCCATCCCCTGCATCGTGATCATGGAAGCAGGGATGAGGGTCAATCGCAGCTCCTCCTCCACTTTGGAGAGCCTGGCCCCATCCACCAGGTCCATCTTGTTCGCTACGGCAAAAAAAGGAATCTCCGCCTCCTCGATGGCTTCCAAAAAGACCTGCATGGTGTTCACCTGAGGATCCACCATATTCACCATGAGGATCGCCCCCTGGGGATGGAAAGCCTCAAAAGGGGTGGAGATCTTCTTGAGTACTCTCTTGGTATGCACTTGTATCCCTCCTGTAGTCAAGTATCAAACCGCTTCATCAAGAAACGCTTCTACATGAGGCTGACGCGCAAGAGCGCTGCACGTCAGCAGCTCTTGATTCTTCGCCACCAGATCCCCGTTGTGTCGCCAGTCACCCAGCGGTTTTGGGAGAGTCCTTTGTCTCAGGAGGGGAAGACCAGGAATGTGGCCTTTCCTGGAGGGCATCCGCCGATCTCTCGATTTTCCCGCTCCACGGGAACGGTTAGCCCCGCCTTGCGTTGGGGAACCCCCACTTCGTCAACTGAGAATTACCAGTCCAGGCGCTATCTTCCCCTTGTCAACCTAATTCGTGCTACATCGAGAACACCTCCTTTGAACCTACCTATCCTATTTTACCATCACACTGATAATTCGGCAAGCTAAGTAATGATGCCAAAATGACTCAGTATCTCGCCGATGGATGCTGCCATAGACACCGGCACGCCCAAGCGAGACTCTATCTCCAGCAAGGTAAAGTCATCCAATGTGACCTTGCCCATCGCATCGAACATGGTTCGCGGCAGGAATACAATATCCCCCAGATCCCCGCTGTCCAGATCTGCCAGCAGATCTCTAGCGGTCAGCAAACCCGAAACTGTAACTGTTGAACCAAAGAACCGGTTTTCGACAGATTCTATAGTTATGTCAAGTTCAAGTAGGGAGTTTAACTCTTCGCCGATACCCCTCAAGGTTGGTGCGATTAGGACCCCACAAACCACAACGCCTCTCCCTCTCCTACCCTCCTTGCTCCTGACCCTGAGCCTTTCCCATTCGTCCAGTAGCTGTCGTGTCAACCCAAT
>JBFFDV010000043.1:0-12744 GCA_041559215.1 Anaerolineae bacterium
AGCGCCCAAGGGGATGGAGAAAACTGCTGTTTCTGTGCCGACGACCGTATTCACCACCTCGTTGACCGTGCCATCGCCACCCACGGCTACTATGGTCTTATATCCCTGTGCCACACCTTGAGCCGCAAGCTGTCTCCCATGACCTTGCCGCTCTGTGAACTTCACATCGCAATGGAGGCCCAATCCCTCCAGGGTATTCTCTATCCTGGCTAGCAGTTTCCCAGCCCTCGTGCTGCGTACAGGATTGACTATCAGAAGCGTCCTATCCCTTGACATGACTTGTCAAGTCTCCAATGACGTGTGGTGTGGAAAGCTTATCGGAAACAGTATAACATATTTCCTGCAAAACTGCCTGTCTTCATCATTTGCGACACCCTGCCCGCGACCTTATAATTCGAAATGAGGTAGCCGGGTGGTAGTTCCCCTCGCCTAGGAGGAACTGTTTCCGTTGGCCTATGAGCCTTCAACTGGCACGAGAATGGGCGACGAGGTGAAAATGACTGAGCAACTCGAACGGTATGTGCGCCAGATGGTGTTCCCTGATATGGGCGAAGAAGGACAGCATAAACTACTGACCGCCTCAGTGGCGATTATCGGCTGCGGGGGGCTGGGCTCCCACATCGCTAATAACCTGGTACGGGCCGGTGTAGGCCGCCTCAAGATAGCCGACCGTGACTACGTGGAACTGAACAATCTCCAACGGCAAATCCTCTTCTATGAGCAGGACGCAGCGCAGAGTCTGCCAAAAGCGGTGGCAGCCGCACAGAGACTACGGGACATGAACTCACAGGTGCAGGTAGAGCCCCTGGTCACTGATGTAAACGCTGCCAATGTGGAGGACATTATCGCCGATGTTGATCTGGTACTTGATGGCTGCGACAACCTCGCGGCCCGCTACCTGATCAACGACGCCTGTGTGAAGCATGACATTCCCTGGATATATGGAGGAGCGGTGGCCAGCTACGGCATGACTATGAACATCATACCCCACCAAACCCCCTGCCTGCGTTGTATCTTTCCTGAGATGCCACCCCCTGGAGGGATCCCGACCTGCGCCACAGCAGGGATTCTGATCCCCATCGTAGCTATCATCGCTGCCATCCAATGCAGCGAGGCACTAAAATTGCTCACTGGCCGGGGACAACTCAACGAGGGATTGATTCACATAGATGTCTGGGAGAACAGCTTCGAGGTTTTCTCCGTGGAGCGCCTGAAAGAGACTTGTCCAGCCTGCGCCCAGGGACGGTACGAGTTTCTGGAAGCGAAATAGGGAGTAAGGGTCACCCCAAAACCAGCGTCAATCCCTCTCGGCGCGGCATTTCGCACAGAGGCCCACTAGGTCAATGTGCGCCCGCTCGATCAGGAAGTCTCTTTCCTCTCCAACCTGATTCCCCAACTCTCTCACCAAGGGGCTATCGAACTCGATGACCTTGTCGCAGCTTGAGCAGATAAGGTGATAGTGCTCCTTTGCATCCTTTAGCTCGTAGTGGTGGTGTTCCTGATCTAGATGAACTTCACTGACCAGACCCAGCTCCTTGAGCATGTTGAGATTGCGATACACAGTGGACAGACTGATGGTAGGATCCTTCTCGCGCGCCAGACGATATACCTCGTCGGCGTCCAGGTGACCCTCGCCCTGCCGAATCACCTGAACCAACAACCTGCGCTGGGGCGTGATGCGCTTGCCGTGGGCGCGCAGGAGCTCTAACGCTTCATCATCTAATGACAATGTCATCTCGCTGCCTTTCTGCAAATGCTTGGCAATTACATTGTACTCTCAGTAGTATCGACTGCGCAACCATTCTACTGGAGGCGGCTTGCGCACCGACTGGGCGCAAGCCCTAATGTGTAGGGGTAATGAAGGGCGACGGGGATACCCCTCGACAAGCCCTTCGATGAACAGAACTCAGGGCGAGTTCAGTGCAGGCCCCTCGCGCTCCCGGGGCTTTTGCCGCGCAACGCCTAGCGAATCATTGCATCAGTCATGCGCGCCACGCGTACCATTTCCTTTACATCATGGACACGCACGATATCGGCTCCGTTGGCTATACCTATCGCCACCGCCGCGGCCGTGCCCTCGATCCACTCGCCAGCAGACAGATCCAAAGTATACCCGATGAAAGATTTTCGCGAAGGGCCCAGAAGGATGGGGCGACCCAGAACCTTCAGTTCTGCCAGTTCTGCCATCACTTGCAGGTTTTGCTCCACCGTCTTGCCAAAGCCGATCCCTGGGTCTACGATGATCTTCTCGCGCTCGATCCCGGCCTCAATGGCCAAGGCCATACTTTCCCTCAACTCGCGGATGATATCTGCCATCAGGTCCTCATATTCCACCCCCAAGTAACGCCCGCCCAGGCGCTCCGTTTGCACTGCATCCTTGGGGCGGCTACGATTGTGCATCAGCACCACAGGCACCTGGTGTCGGGCTACCAGTCCGCCAAGTGGCGGATCCATGCGCAAACCCCAGACATCGTTCACCAGATGAGCACCAGCGGCCAATGCCTCCTCGGCCACTTTTGCCTTGTAGGTATCTATAGAGATGGGGACATCCGTGCTTTGGGCGAGCCTCTCGATCACCGGTATGACTCGACGCAACTCGTCCTCAGAACTGACGGGTTCGGAGCCAGGTCGAGTGGATTCACCACCCACATCTATTATATCGGCCCCCTCCTCTATCATGCGCCATGCCTGGTCCAACGCCCCCTCGATGTCGTCGCCCGTACCGTCGCCAGAGAAGGAATCGGGAGTGACATTGACCACCCCCATGACATAGGTTCTCTCCCCCCAGTTGAAAGTCTTCCCAGCGATAGTCAAAGGCTGTAGTTCATCACCGGCGTAGCGAGCCAAAGCCTGCTCCACCTCGGAAGCTATCGCCACCAAGCTCTTGAAAGGCTGCATCCGCAGCTTCTTGAGCAGGTCTCGATAATGGCGCAAAGTGCCCAGGAGTAAAACATCACTCTCTGTCTCCTTCTTCGAATAAACCAGTCGTGATGTGACCGCCTCGCCCCCTTTAGAGAGCATCTCCTGTTTAATGATATTCGCTGCGGCAAAGTTCAAGCCTTCCAGCTTAACAGCGCGGAAGGACGCTTTGCGCGTCATAATGGCGATACCTCGAGCATCGGCGCCGATCTTCTCCATCTCAGCCCGTATCTTGTCTTGAGTGTCCAGACTAATTATGCGGACATTGAAACCGCCCAGCATAGCAACTCATCCTCTACCTATCTCTGCCATACCCAGTATGGAGAAGAACTCAGCCCTGGTAGCGGGGTACCTGCGAAAGATACCACGGCTGGCTGAAGTGAACAGACGACTGCCTGGCTTCCTTATGCCCCTCATGGTCATACACAAGTGCTCAGCCTCTATCACTACTCCCACCCCGTGAGGCTTGAGAGCTTCCATGATGGTATCGGCTATCTGGCCCGTCAGACGTTCCTGCATTTGAGGGCGTCGGGCCAATATCTCCACTACTCGAGCTAGCTTGCTGATCCCCACCAGCCGCCCGGCAGGGATGTAACCTACGTGAGCCAGGCCGTGAAAAGGCAAGAAGTGATGCTCGCATATGGAGTAGAAGGGAATGTCCTTGAGTACCACCATCTCCTCGTGTTCTTCCTCCTCGAAGCCAACGGTCAATAGTTCTTTGGGGTCCTGATCCAGACCGGCAAAGACCTCGACGTACATCTCAGCAATGCGGCGTGGGGTCTCTCGCAACCCCTCGCGAATCGGATTCTCGCCTATGGCAGCGATAATCTCCGCCATCGCTTTCTCTATCCTATCTTGGTCAATCAATCGCTTGTCTCCCCTCTAAAACGACTAATGTTATCTTGCATAGCTCATGATTATCACCTGTGTGTCGCTCGGCAATCCACTTTTGGCGACCTTTAGGGTATCCTGAGGGTCAGTTTTCTTTATCCCCATCTCCTTCAAAAACTGATCAACAGGCTGCACCTTCAACTCTTTTACAGCCTTGGTCTTATAATGCATGGGGATAACAATCTTGGGTTCCAAAACACTAATTACCTCCGATGCCCTTGCTGCACCTATAGTAGTAACGCCACCCACCGGAATCAAGAGCACATCTACATCGCCCAAGTCCTCAGCCTGGGCTTGGGTTGGTAGATGGCCCAGATCTCCCAGATGGCAGATGGTAAGCTCTTCAAAATCAAAAAGGTAGACAGTATTACGGCCCCTAAGTTTGCCCTGCCGACCGTCATGAAAGGTGGGAATGCCAATGACAAAAATGCCGTCAATCTCGTACTCTCCAGGGCCGCTGATGATTTTGGGATCCCCCTTCACGGCCCTCACATTGTTATGATCAGGATGATCATGGCTGACCGTTACTATGTCCGCACGTAGCCGGGGAAGACTATATCCAATGCCCTTCCTATAGGGATCTGTGATAAGCGTCCTTTTTCTACTGCGCAATCTGAAGCAGGAATGTCCGTACCAGGTAATATCCATGAGTTCCCTCCATGGGTGACAGTATCATTAATCAACCGCCATCTAAAAATTATATCCCAATCCGAGGCAAAAGGAAAAAGCGGTACGACTTAAGCCATCGTACCGCTTCCCAAATCAGGTTTGGCTACCGCTCTAAAGGCGCTTCGCCATGTAGTATCTACCTGGTGAGTACCAAGTGTAACCCTGTCAGTAACAGAGCCATGGCAATGACAACCCCACTAAGGTAGATATAGATCGCCGTCCAGGCCCAGCGGTTCATCATCTTACTTATCCTCTGACTACTCTCGCTCATTCGCTGGCCTCGCTTTTCTCTCGCTATTCTAAATTCTACCATAAGGCACTCACGAAACAGTCACGGAGGGGCTTGCGCAGCGATTGGGCGCGAGCCCCAATATGTAGGTAGCAATGAAGGGCGCGGGGACACCCTTCAATCCTTCGGCTGCGCTCAGGGCAGGCCTCTCGCGCTCCCCTGGCTTTTGCTCTGCAACGCCACGGAAAGGAATTCTTTACTTCTTATCCTCTTTTGTGATATTATTTAACTCAACGAGGAAGACCACCAAGAGGGGGCAGCGGCCTTTCCAAAGTCCAGCATGATCTCGAACGGACGATGACGAAAGCGAATATGAAGAGGGTAAAAGCGGTGGTGATGGCCGGGGGACAGGGAACTAGACTCCGCCCCCTTACCATAGGACGGCCCAAGCCCATGGTGCCCGTGGTCAATCAACCCATCCTGAGCTATATCTTGGATCTGCTCAAGAGAAATGGTATCACCGAGGTGGTGATCACACTGCAGTTTCTGCCGGACAGCATCAAGGACTATTTCGGGGATGGCGAGGAGCTTGGCATCACCATCCATTACTCCACCGAGACATTGCCCCTGGGCACAGCAGGGAGCGTGAAGAATGCAGAGCAATATCTTGATGACACTTTCATCGTCATCAGCGGTGATGCCTTGACTGATTTCGACCTTCGACAGATCGTGGATTCCCACAAGCGAAATGAAGCTTTAGCCACCGTGCTCCTGTACCGCGTGCCCAACCCTTTGGACTATGGGGTGACTATCACCGACGGTGACGGGCGAATAGCTCAGTTCCTGGAGAAGCCCAGCTGGGGTGAAGTTATCTCCGATACAGTCAATACGGGCATCTATGTGTTGGAACCCGAGGTTCTGGACTACTGTGAGGAGGGCAAGTCCTGTGATTTCAGTCAAGACCTGTTTCCCACATTGTTGGAAAAGGGTGCCGCTCTCTTCGGCCATATCTCATCAGGCTATTGGTGTGATATAGGGGACATCAACGAATATATGCGAGCCAACTTCGACCTGTTGGAAGGTAAGGTCCATGTGGGCGAGATCGGGGAGCATATCGGCAGTGGCATGTGGTGTGGGGGAGAGGTGGAGATAGCTCCCGATGCCCAGCTCTATGGGCCTATCTATCTTGGAGATGGGGCGAAGATAAAGGACAATGTGGTTATCCATGGCCCCGCCGTGATTGGAGAACAGACCATCGTTGACAATCGAGCTCATGTAGATCGCAGCATAATCTGGCGAAACTGCTATATTGGCGAGGGCGCCGAGGTAAGAGGAGCAACCATCTGCCGCCAAGTCAGCCTCAAGAGGAGAGCGGTAGTCTTCGAGGGCGCAGTTATCGGCGACGTGACTGTCGTTGGCGAGGGAGCGGTTCTCCACTCTGATGTCAAGGTCTGGCCGGAGAAAGAGGTAGAGGCTGGGGCTACCGTGAAATCCAACATCATCTGGGGGTCTTTGGGGCGCCGGGTGCTATTTGGCCGCTTCGGGATCACCGGCCTAGTCAATATAGACCTCACTCCGGAGTTCGCTGCCAAGCTTGGCGCGGCTTTTGGCACCACCTTACCCCTGGGAGCTTCCGTAACCATGAACCGAGATGTGCACCGCAGCCCACGCATGATCAAAAGGGCCATCATCTCCGGCCTGCCTTCCGCTGGCATCCATGTCGCTGACCTCAGGAATGTGCCCATCCCAGTGGCCCGCTACATCACCAGAATCAGCGATGCGGCAGGTGGAGTTCATGTTCGGCTGTCTCCTTTCGACAACCGGGTGGTAGATATCAAATTCTTCGATGAACAGGGGATGAACCTCAATAGGGCTACGGAACGTAAGATCGAGAAGAGCTTTTTCCGGGAGGACTTCCGTCGCGTTTATCTGGACGACGTTGGCACTATCGCCTACGCTCCTGAGGTGGTGGAACGTTATGTAGGCGGTTTTACGGGCTCCATCAACGCGGAGGAGATACAGCGCTCCTCATTCCACATAGTAGTGGATTATGCTCATGCTCCCTCATCACTCGTGCTACCTCCGATCTTGAATGTCCTGAACTGTGACGTAGTGGCGCTGAATGCGCGCATAGATGAGAACAAGATGTCCATTCTACCCGAGGAATTCGAGCACGGCTTGACACAGTTGGCCCTGATCTCATCTGCATTGCATGTTGATCTGGGGGTCAGGCTCGATGTAGGAGGGGAGAAGCTATTCCTTGTTGATGATCGAGGCGAGATACTCCCTGACATCATTGGCTGTGCAGCCATGGCTACCCTCGCCTTGAGAGCCACGCCTGGGGGCACGATAGTGGTTCCTGTCAATGCGCCGAGCATCTTCGAAAAGATAGCCGCTGGATATGGGGGACAAGTCACGCGATGCAAAGCTGATGCTCATTCTCTGATGCTGGCTTCCAGTGCGGAAGGGGTGATCATGGCTGGTGATAGTGCAGGCAGCTACATATTCCCTGATTTTCACCCCGCTATCGACGGCCTAATAGCCATAGCCAAGCTATTGGAGTTCCTGGCTACCCAAGGAGTTACGCTCTCCTCGGTGGTCGCTTCCCTTCCCTAATATCATCACGCCACACGACAGGTACCTTGTCCCTGGGAAGCCAAGGGCACGGTCCTGCGCCGTCTCGCCGAACACTATCGGACGCAAGGGATGGAACAAATCGATGGTTTCAGAATATCCCTGGGAGACGAGTGGGTACTGGTGCTGCCCGACCCTGATAGACCTTTCGTCAATATATATGCCGAATCTGGCACGGCGGACCACGCCGAAGGGTTGGCAGACAAGTACGCTCGCATCGTCGAGGGGTTCCAAAGTTAAGGAGCATAGGGACAAACAATGGGTCCTACTGTATTTCATCTAGGACACTTTTCCATATCCTCCTACGCACTTCTGGCAGACCTGGGCATCATGGTCGGTCTCCTGTTCGCCTATCTGGAAAGCAGGTGGAACAGGTCAGATCCAAGAACTGTTATGGATGGAACCCTCTGGGCGCTGGTGGCAGCCATCGTTGGCGGGCGAATCGCCTATGTAGCCATCTATTGGCCTCATTTCGTTGCCCATCCAAGAGAAATCCTCTCCCTTTCACAAGGCGGTCTGGCCTTCCAAGGCGCTTTCCTAGCAGGGGTGTTCGGCCTGATCGTCTATAGTTTGTGGAATCAGGCCTCCTTTTGGCACCTGGCAGATACGGTGGCCCCAGGACTCGCCCTAGGGCAAGCCATCGGCTGGATCGGTTGTCTGCTGAACGGCTGCGGGTACGGCCTGGTCACGAGAGGCTTTCTAGCCTATGACCTCAGGGACGCTTATGGCATCATGGCTTTTCGCTATCCCACTCAGGCGATGATAAGCGTCTTGAACCTGACCATTTTCATCTTGTTGTTCATTCTGCTGCGTACGGGAAGGCGTCATCGGCTTCCCCCAGGTTCGGTGGCCGCTCTCTACCTTCTCCTTAACTCGGCTGGCTTGTTCTTTCTGGAATTCCTTCGGGCCGATGAGACTTTGTACTTCGGCAGCCTGCGCTGGAGCCAGTTGATCGAAGCTGGAGAGTTTCTGATCGCCCTCCTGGTCTTATCCTATCTCTGGAGAAGGCGCACGAGAGCCCTCGAGGCCGAGACTCTGTCGGCAAATTCGTAGACCAAATATCAGAAGCCTTACTGTATCTCAACCACGGCGCCTGCCGCTTCCAATTTGGCCTTGGCCTCTTCAGCTTCTTCCTTGCTAGCGCCCTGTTTCACAGGGTTGGGCACGCCTTCGACCAACTCCTTAGACTCTCGCAGCCCTAGGTCTGTCAACTCCCGCACAGCTTTGATCACCTGGATCTTTTGAGCCCCAAAATCCTTGAGGATGACATCGAACTGTGTTTTCTCTTCTTCCACTGCTGCAGCTTCAGCTGCGGCGGGAGCCGCTCCTACCGCCACCATAGGCGCTGCGGCGGTGACCCCGAACTTCTCCTCCAAGGCTTTCACCAACTCTGAAAGCTCTAAGACCGTCATCGAGCTCAAAGCCTCTATGATGTCATCTGTGGTCATCTTCACTTCCTTTACTGTCGCCTTTTTCGCGCTCTTTTTCTTCTTGGACTCCTTCTCTTCTGCCATGATATCTCCTTTCCATGCAAGACTGAATATAATTTTCGCTTTCTACGCCTCAGCCTCCTCCAGCTGCCCCGAACGGGCCTGCAACACATAAGCCAAGTTGCGCAGAGGGGCGCTCAGCACGCTGATCAGGCCCACGAGAGGACCTTGTATTCTGGCCACAACTTGAGCAATCAGAACCTCGCCAGAGGGCAATGCACCCAGGTCAGAGATTTGAGCTGCGTTCAGCAGTTCCTCACCTAGCATTCCTCCCATTATGGAGAAGGTTTTGCTCTCCTTGGCAAAATCTACCAGAATCTTGGCAGGGCCAGGCACGTCCTCGTAACAAAACCCGATAGCTGTGGGCCCATCAAATAGCGATTGCTGCCAAGGCAACCCAGCCTGCTCTAGGGCCAACTTCATCAAGCTATTCTTGACCACATGATAGCCGGTTTCCGTCTCGCGCAGCTTGTTCCGCAGTTCACCGATCTCGGAGGTATTAAGCCCTCTGTAATCAGTCATGATCAGGGCCTCGCTGCGCGATATCTTGTCAGCCAAATCCGCTACTATCTGCTCCTTCTTTTTCCTAGATAGGGCCATCTGTTCTCACCTCCCCAAAAGATGATATCTCTCTCGTACGGAAACATTCCACTTGATACAAGACACTCCTCCTTCCTTAAAGATCGTCAGTGTTAAGTCATCAGGATAATCAGCCACAAAGTATATCTCCTTAATGCCAGCATTAACTATCATACGAGCGCATAGGGAACAAAGCTTGTAAGTATAGTACAAGGTGCTACTCAGCAACGTTATCCCTTCGCGGGCAGCCTGCACAATGGCATTCTGCTCGGCACGCAAGCCAAAGCAGTATTCCTGTCGCGTACCGGAAGAGATGTTTACCCCTTCCCTGATGCATCCCCCTCTGGCAGCACAATGCTTCATCCCTCTTGGCGGGCCGCCATACCCTGTAGAGAGAATTTGCTTGTCCTCATTGACTATCACCGCCCCTATCTTATGTTTGAGACAGACAGAACGAGACGCCACAACTTGGGCGATAGCCATGAAATACTCATCCCAGATTGGTCTCACCTGACCACACCCTTTCACCACAAAACGCCCATCACTGCAGTTCGCTCTCCCCTGGCGAAAGCCTGCACCTCGCCCACTCCCAACTGTGCTCCCATAGATGCAGCCCTTTGCTTAGGGCCAGCAGCTCACCATCTTGAACTTCAAGAGCGCGGGCCATCTCCTCTTTCAGCAACTGCGTGGCTGACATATTGACCGGGAACCCGCTCCACAGATCCCAGGACCGATAATAGACTACAAAGTGTAGCTTCCCATCTTGAATCCGAGTATCTATTAACCTTAAGCAGGGTGGATGCTCCAAGTGGATGCTGGAGGCATCCCCAATTGTCATACACCCTTGGTTGGTATTGGCCCCCTGCTTATACTTCTCCAGAAGGGGAAGCAGTTGCTGATGAATATAGGTGCCGTAAGTATATTCTTCATCGGGCTGCTTGTCGGATCCCACGAAGTAGGCATGATAGTATTCCTCAACATATTCCATACTTGTCGGTGGAGGGATGCCAATCCCCGGCGGCATCTGCGGGATGAGGGGACGATGACCGGGGTTCGTGACCTTTAAGGTCAGAAACTCCAATTCCTTACGCCTTTGCCCGACGAAGCTCCCCTGAGCAACGGTATACTCCCGCCCTTGATCCAGCACCTTGCCCAGAAGGGTAAACCATGCATCGGGTAGATCGAAAGCCTCAACGTAAGTTATTCTCACTTCCCACCATCTCGTAAGAGTTATGCCACATCACCAGCAAAAAAGAAAAGACCTTCATGCCCACGCACGAAGGTCAGAACGTGCTCTTTCCTATGATTGAAGCACCGACCAATGCCTGGGCAGGACATTAAGCGCTGAGCGCACCTGCAGTCTGCGGCAATACGCAACTTGTTCTGGAAAACTATTACATGTCCATCATCTAAGCCGCCCGCAAGGCCAAAGCCTGAGCTATGTCTACTTTGATCCCGGGACCCATAGTCGAGGTCAAAACAATCTTCTTCATATACTGGCCCTTAGCCCCTGAAGGTTTGGCCCTTTGTACCGCATCTATAAGGGAAGCGAAATTCTCCAGCAGTTGTTCCGATTGAAAACTCACTTTACCTATAGGGACATGAAGGTTGGCAGTCTTGTCCAGTTTGAACTCTACCCGACCCGCACGCAATTCATCAATCACACGAGACACATCCTCAACAGGCACTACGGTCCCCGTCTTGGGACTGGGCATCAACCCTCGCGGACCCAAGATGCGACCAAGCTTGCTCACCTTGCCCATCATCTGTGGAATGGCAATAGTGGCATCGAAATCCAGCCACCCCTCCTCAACCTTCTTGATCAGCTCATCGCCCCCCACATAGTCAGCACCAGCCTCCTGCGCTATCTTCTCCGCCTCTCCCTCAGCGAAGACCAGAATGCGCACCTCTTTGCCAGTGCCGTGAGGCAGGACGACCACTCCCCTTACTTGCTGGTCAGCATGACGAGGATCTACACCCATACGAATGTGAGTCTCCACCGTAGCATTGAAGTTAGCCGTAGAGGTCTCTCTTACCAACTCAATGGCCTCCTCTGGCTGGTAAAACTTGGTTCTGACTACCTGTTTCGCAGCCTCAAGATATTTCTTGCCGTGCTTTGCCACTCAACCCTCCTCAACGACAAGCCCCATACTCCGAGCAGTGCCCTCTATTATCTTCTCCGCCCCGGCCAGATCGATGGCGTTGAGATCAACCATCTTTAACTGGGCTATCTCGCGTATCTGCCTACGAGTGACCTTGCCCACCTTCTCCCCACCGGTATCGGAAGATCCTTTCTCTATCCCAGCAGCTTTCCTCAACAGGTCCGAAGCTGGTGGGGTCTTAGTCACAAAAGTGAACGACCGGTCTGCGTAGATGGTGATCTCTACCGGAACTATCTGCCCTATCTGCCTGGCCGTGCGTGCGTTATAGTCCTTGCAAAAGGCCATAATATTGATGCCGTGTTGTCCCAAGGCGGTACCTACCGGCGGCGCTGGACTGGCCTTACCCGCGGGTATATGTAACTTGACCACCGCTGCTACTTTCTTTGGCATTCACCCTCCGAGATTTCTACTCCTTCTCCACCTGCAAGAAATCCAACTCCACAGGCGTTTCGCGGCCGAAGAAGGAGACCAGAATACGCACTTTACCTCTATCCACATTCATACTGTCTACGGTGCCCAGGAAATCAGTGAAAGGGCCGTCGATAATCCTCACCGCATCACCCACCTGGAAACTGACCTGGATCTTGGGGGCCTCTTCCCTCATGCGCTTGAGGATGGCTTCTACTTCCTCCTCACGCAAGGGGATGGGCTGCCCGCCAGATCCCACAAAGCCAGTCACCCCTGGTGTATTGCGCACCACAAACCAGGACTCATCGGTCATTATCATGTCTACGAGGATATAGCCAGGAAAGATCCTGCGCTCCACCGTCCGGCGGGCACCATCCTGCAATTCAACCACCTCTTCGGTAGGTACTACAACCTGAAAGATATAGTCCTGCATACCCATGGTCTCGATGCGACTCTCCAGATTCTTCTTCACCTTGTTCTCATAGCCCGAGTAACTATGGATCACGTACCAGCCCCGCCCTTCTTGGTCCACAGCCTCTTCCTCGACGTCAGCGGCTGCCTCTTCCAATTCCTGCTCTATCTGAGTCTCTTCACGCAGAAGGTCCTGCTCCGCCGGTTCCTTTTCGACGTCAGCGGCTGCCTCTTCCAATTCTTGCTCTATCTGAGTCTCTTCACGCAGAAGGTCCTGCTCCGCCGGTTCCTTCTCGACGTCAGGGGCTGCCTCTTCCAATTCCTGCCCTATCTGAGTCTCTTCACGCAGAAG
>JBFFDV010000044.1:0-12520 GCA_041559215.1 Anaerolineae bacterium
AGTCCTGAGGGTTCTTGACCAGCCACATCGCCATGGCATCTACATTGGTCTCCCACAACTCTATCCCAGGATACTCCTTCGCTATGTCACGGGCCTCACGAACCATCATGCCACTGGTCTCGCGAATCACATTGGGCTTTTCCACCAGAGTCACCGATGATCGGCCGAACCGCTTCGCATATTCGAAAGCCTGACGCACAATGCGGCGACAACCATCCCGGGTAAAAATGCGAAGAGAGATAGCGATCTCATCCGCCGGCACCTCCGCGAAACGGGCCATCTTGGGATGATCCTTAACCAGCGTATTTCGCACTTCATCAGGCAGCGGGTAGAACTCCACGCCGCTATATAGCCCTTCGGTATTCTCACGGAAGACCACCAGGTCAATGTCATCTCTGTAGTTGAGAGGGTTGCCGGGATAGGCCTTGCAGGGGCGCATGTTAGTGTGCAAATCCAATAACTGCCGGATACGCACGATGGGGCTGAAATAGACCAACCCCTTCCCCTGCAATTCCGGCACCAACTCTCGTGCTGCCTCCTCTTTCGGTTTGGAGGTGATGGCCCCAAAGAGGCAGCAATCCGTGCTCTTCAGCAGTTCGATCGTCCGCATGGGCAGAGCTTCACCCTCGGTGCACCAGAAATGCCAACCGACATCGCCAGGGATATAATCTGCGTTCAAACCCACAGCATCCAGCACGATGCGAGCGGCATCCATTACATCTCTACCGATGCCGTCGCCGGGCAGCCAGGCGATCTTGTACTTAGCCATAGTCGTTTTCCAATCCTCCCATACTCCTCAGAATCATGTCCGTTATTCTATACCGAGCTTCCGCCGCACGTGAGGGATCAGGCCCCCATCCTCCAAAATCCCCATTACGAAGGCTGGCAGGGGCGGAAATGAATACTCGCCCCGAGGGGTAAGAACCTTGCCCGCGGCAAAGTCCACAGTTACCTCCTCACCGGTTTCAATCCCCTCGACCGCGGCACACTGCACAATGGGAAGCCCTTGATTAATCGCGTTCCTGAAATAGATGCGGGCGAAGGACTTGGCGATAACCGCTCCGACTCCAGCGTACTTCAGGCAGGTAACCGCCTGTTCCCGGGAGCTACCGCAGCCAAAGTTGCTACCGGCGACGATGATGTCCCCCGGCTGGACCTTGCTGGCGAATTTGGGGTCGAGGTCTTCCAAAGCATGGCTCGCCATCTCTTCGGGGGTCAGATCGCTGTAGGTGTATTTGCCTGGATAGATGACATCGGTGTTGATGTCATCACCGTATTTCCAAACGCGACCAGCGTGAACATTCTTCCACATCTTTACACTTCCCCCGATAGGTTAAAGAAATCCTCTGGGATCTACTATCTCACCAGCCAGAGCGGACGCGGCTACCGTGGCTGGACTCGCGAGGTAAATCTCCGCTTCTTTGCAGCCCATACGCCCTTTGAAGTTCCTGTTGGCGGTGGAGATGGTCACTTCACCCGGGGCCATGACGCCCTCATGGGCACCGAGACAGGGACCACAGCCAGGGTTGAGAAGCACTGCCCCCGCCGTGATCAAATCGGCTATTGTCCCGTCCGCGAGGGCAGCCGATAATACCTCCCTGGAGGCGGGAAGAATGAGCAGCCTGGTCGTCGGGGCGATCTTCTTGCCCCGCAGGATCTGGGCAGCCACCCGGAGATCTTCCAGACGGCCGTTGGTACAGGTGCCTATCAGCGCCTGATCCACCCTGGTGCCCACGACTTCCGTCACTGGGACCACGTTGTCCACCGTATGGGGTTTCGCCACTCGAGGCAACAAAGCACTGACGTCATACTCGATGACCCGCTCATAAGGGGCATCTTGATCGGCCAAAACCTCCCCATAATCAACGTCGCTTCTCCCCTTCAGCCAGGCCCGCGTCTTCTCGTCTGGCTCGACGACGCCGATCTTCGCTCCCATCTCTGCCGCCATATTGCAGAGAATCATCCTGCTGGCCACGCTCATCTCCTCGATCGCCGGACCCGCAAACTCGACAGCCCGATAGTCAGCGCCGTCGGCGCCTAGCTCTCCGATGATGTACAGAATAACGTCCTTGGCATAGACCCCTTTCGGAAGTTTACCCTCTAATTTGACCCGAAAGCTCTGCGGCACCATCAGCCAGATCTCGCCCGTGGCCATCACCGCCGCCGCCTCCGTACGGCCGATGCCAGCGGCAAAAGCGCCAAAAGCGCCATGAGTGGTGGTGTGGGAATCGCTGCCCACGATGAGGTACCCAGGCAAGGCATGACCCTTCTCCGGCAGAACCTGATGGCAGATCCCCTCACCTATGTCGTAAAAGCTCTTAATGCCCTGCTCCCTGACGAACTGGCGAATCTGCTGATGGTTCCTGGCGTGCCCCTCTGTCGCCGCAGGGACGACATGATCAAGAACGATGACACTGATCTCAGGCCTAGCCACCTTGCTCACGCCTATTTCACGGAATATCTTGGCGATGGCCGCAGTGTTATCGTGGGTCAAAAGCTTGTCCGGGCGAACGGTCACGATCTGACCATGCTCCACCGTCTCCAGCCCGGCCTTTTGGGCAAGGATCTTCTGAGCAAAAGTCTGGCCCATGGTTCACTCCGTGGTCTCCATTTGCTTCTTGAGATAACTGAACAGCCCGCCAGCGGTCATGATCTCTTTCTCCAGACCTGACAGCGGCGTGGCCTGAATCTCTATCCCCTTGGTGAGATTGCGGATGCGGCCAGTATTGGCATCCACCTCTAGCTCATCGCCGGTCTCCACGTCTTTCGTGATTCCATAGACCTCCAAAATAGGAAACCCTAGATTGACCGCGTTACGGTAGAAGATGCGGGAGAAACTCTCAGCGACTATGGCCGCGACGTCGTTGTACTGAAGAGTGATTACAGCATGCTCACGAGATGAGCCAGAGCCGAAGTTCCTGCCAGCGACGAGAATATCCCCTGGCTGAACCTTGGAGGTGAAATCCTCCATGCCCGGCACATACTCCAAGGCATGCTTGGCCATCTCCCTGGGATCGGTCAACGGCAGATAGCTTCCGTGGTAGATCATATCCGTGTCGATATCATCGCCAACCACCCAGGCGCGTCCCTTGAACACAAACTCGTCACTCATATCTTCATCTCCATCAGGCTCTGTAGACTTATTCGGGCAAGGCGATCTCACCCTTCACCGCGGTCGCAGCGGCAACCGCAGGGCTGGCCAGATAGACCTCGCCACCTTTGCCGAGCTTGCCTCTAAAGTTGCGGTTGCTGGTACTGACCAGGACATCCCCCTTGGCCAGGACTCCATGATGGCCGATAGTGCAGAGCGCGCAACCTTGATTGGTTACCATGGCACCGGCCTTGATGAAGGTCTCATACAAACCTGCCTCCACAGCCTGCATCGCCACTTCGGTCGTGGCCGGGGTGATGATCATGCGCACCCGGGGCGAGACCGTACCACCCATCCTCTCCAACACTTGCGCTGCAACCTGAAAATCCTCAAAGCGACCGTTAGTGCAGGAACCGATGAACACCTCGTCCACAGGCGTACCAGCCACTTCCCGCAAAGATTTGACGTTATCCGGCCTATCGGGACAAGCTATAAGGGGTTCCAGCCCAGAGATGTCGAACTCCCACTCCTCCCAATAGGAGGCGTTCTCGTCGGGGAGCACCGCCTCTACCTTTCGGCCCGCCCGCTCGCCGATCCAGCCCAGAATCTCCTCATTAGGTGTAATAAACCCGATCTTGCCCTCCATCTCGGTCACCATGCTGGCCAGAGTCAGCCGGCCAGCCAAGGACAGAGAATCAATGGGCTGACCGTAGAACTCTAACGCCTTATAGATAGTCTTGCTGGTATCTATCTTGGACAGCAGAAACAGGGTTAGGTCTTTAGCTGATGCAGGGTATTCGTAGGCGCCTTTGAACGTGATCTTGATGGTCTCTGGCACCCTGAACCATAGCTGCCCTGTGGCCCAGCCCGCCGCTACATCTGTCGTGCCCATGCCAGTGGAGAAAGACCCCACCGCACCCAAGAGGTTCATATGACTGTCCGTCCCAATCACCACCCCTCCGGGCAGGATCATCCCCTGCTCCAGGAGAACATGCTGCCCGATACCGGCATTCACATCGAAAACATGGGGAATACCATGTTTGGCAGCAAACTCGCGACAGATACGCTGATTGTTGGCTACCTGAACGACCTTGGCTGGCGCCTGATAGTCGAAGGTCATAGCGATTTTCTGAGGGTTCCAAACCGCTCTGTCGCCCATCTGCTTTTCGTACTCCAGAACTACATTAGGCCCACCAAAATCGCGCACCACAGCCAAGTCCAACTCAGCCCATACCCTATCTCCAGCCCGAGCATCTTGGCCGGAATGCTCACTCAAGATCTTCTCCACGATTGTCTTACCGGACATATGAAACCATCCTCCTGTTGGCCATCAGGCAGATCCTATGCTCACCAGGGAATGTGGATCACACTGGTTGAGCCCCTATTTCAGTGTCTCAAAACTGGTGAAGTCAGCATGGTGAAGGATTGTGGCCTCTTTGCTGCGCTTCACGAGATCGCCCTCTCGGGCGTGGGCAGCGATCATGTGCAGCACCTCAAGAGGCATGCCCTGCCCGGCGGCCAGCATCACGCCGCTGAACGGGTGGCGGAGTGTCGCCCCGAATTCGCTCTTCACCGTCTTGCCATCCACCATAGTGTATTCCAGCAGCTTGCCCACATCATGGACCAGCGCGCCGGCGATGAGATAATCACGATTGACAGGGTTCTTGTCACCGTAGACCTTTGCGAAAACGTCCGCCACACCGACGCAGGTGAGTGTGACGGCCCGCGTATGTTCCACGAAGCTAACGGGGCAATCAGGAATCAGCAAGGTGAAGGCCATCTTGGCCAGTTCAGCAGCCGTCCAGCCACCCCGCTTCATCCCCTCTTCCCAGGTTTGGACACACCTCTGACGCAGATCGGGGTCTCCAATCAGATTGAACTCTGGGATTAACTCCAGCAATTCTCCTGACATCGCTCACCCTACCTTCCTATCGGGCGGACCATCATATTCGTGAGCTGCGGGGTCTATGCGGCGCATGGGGCGCATACGGGTCTGCTCCTCATATACCTGGGCTACCAAACCTCCCGACCGGCTGATGGCGAAGATGCCATTGCTCATCTCCGGAGGGAAGTCCATCTCACAGAGCATGGTGGCGATGGCCCCATCCACATTCATCGGCAGGTCCCGGCCCAACTTCTCTTTCATAGCAGCGCGTATGGCGTGCGCCATCTCCACATACTCCCCAGCGATGCCGAACTCGTCGGCCAAAGCGAAGAGCCTAACGCTGCGTGGATCCTCAGTATGCACACGGTGACCGTAGCCAGGAATTCGCCTCTTGGTCGCTCTGTACTCATCCACTATCTCCTCAGCCACAGTTGTGGCATCCTTGCCGCTCCCCCGCTTGCGCCCCACGGCTTCAAGCAGCACGCGCATGCAGCCCTCGATGGCTCCGCCATGGTATCTGTTGATAGCCATTATGCCTGCAGCCACGGATGTGGTAAGCGGAGCCCCTCCGGAGGCGACGGTACGTGCCGCCAGCGCTGACGGGGGGGTAACCCCGTGATCCACGCTGGAAACCAACATAGCGTCCATCAGTATGCCTTCCTCTTTGGAGGGCAACTCGCCCTTCAGAAGCAAGAAAACGACATGGGAGAAGGATACCTGACCCATCAACTCCTCAACCCGGTACCCTTTCATGGCGATCATGTTCGGCTCGATCTTGGTGATCGCTGTCTTCCACTTGTCTTCAGCCATTATTGCCAATGCCTCCTAATTTATATGCGTAATTCCCTGTCGATTATCGTCTTGATGCATTATCGCCGGGTCCGCAAATCAAGCGCCGATCTTTTGCAGCACCTCCTTAGTTGCCCTCGGAATGTCGGCGAAAGAGTCGACCACGACGGCCCCAACCTCCCGTAAGCGCTGTACCTTCCCTTCATAGGTGCCCCGCCCGCCTTCGATGATCGCTCCAGCATGAGAGAAACGGGTTCCCGACTTCGCTGCCCTGCCCCCGATGAAAGCTACCAAGGGCTTGGTGAACTCGCCAGCCTCGATCAGATCAGCCACCTGCTCCTCCTGGGAGGTGCCGATCTCCCCAAACATCACCACCGCCTTGGTATCAGGATCGGCCTGGAACAGCTTGATCACCTCCGGGTGAGGTAGGCCCACCACGACATCGCCGCCCACGTGAACCAATGTGGTCGCACCGATGCCTTCTTGGGCCAGGTAGTAGGCCATGGCTGAGGTGATACCGCCGCTACGCGATGTAACGCCCACGGGGCCCTGGAAAAACCAGGCGCGGGCTGAAGCCGCGCGCCCCCCCATCATGCCCAGCACCGCCTTGTCCGGGCTAAGCACTCCCAAAGTGTTGGGGCCTACGAATTTGGCACCAGCCTCCTTGGCCGCCTTGGCGATGGTCAGGACATCGTAGATGGGCACGCGGTCCGGGATGATAACCAGCAGTTTGATACCTGCATCGATAGCCTCCAGCGCCGCGCTTTTCACCAGTGGAGCAGGAATGAACAGCACGCTGACATCCAGAGGCCCCATCTCCTCCCATGCCTCCAACACGGTGTCGAAGACGGGAACCTCTAGGACCTCTTCCCCGCCCCGGCCAGGAGTACACCCAGCAACTACATTGGTGCCATACTCCTTCATCAAGGCGGCTCGGGCCTGCCCTTCGCGACCGGTAATACCCTGCACAAGAACGCGCTTCTTTCCATCAATGAGAATAGACATGTTATGCAACCCTCTCCGATTATTAGTACGCTCCAGGACTCAAAAAGAAAGGCCTGCTGATTAGCGCTTCAGCAAGCCCTTTCGATACTCCTCCAACCCTGGAATAGGAAGATCAACATATCCACCCCCTTCACCTTCGAAGTGGCATTCGACCTCGCAGGCCAGGCACTCTACACATCGTCCTCTCTTGGCATCCTCTCTACTGATATTAAGCACTGGCCGCCCATTTTCCAAATTGAGGATCTGGCGCACGCACGTCTTCACACAGACCTTGGTCTCACAGGTGTCACACACCGCATGGTCATAGGTCACCATCCCCGTAGGGCTCTCGAAGGTATAGGGCTCCCGTGCCTCAGGTCGAGGGGGTGGCACAGGAAGGTCCTTGATCTCACCTTCCTTCATTAGTTCATCCAAGCGTTGGGCACAAAAGTCGGCCGTGTCGTCCTTGCCGTAAGCCTCCAGTGGAGCTGGAATTTCCGGCGCAGCCCGCTCTAGAATCTCGATGGCCTTCTCCTCCATGTTGCCGCCGAGGCGGATGACCGCCGGAATTGATAGCCTCTCCTCCAGGAAGGCCTTGACGAAGCCTCGAGCCGAGTGGAACTGCTCCTGGCTGGCGACCCCGGAACCAGAGGCGAAATAGCCATCTATGCCTGGTAATGAGAGTACGATCCTCGCTGCGCGATAAACCTTGGACGCAGGAGGGTTGCCGCTGGTATCCACATAGGTGGCCAGTTTATAACCGCGGCTTAGCAGCGCATCCATAGACATCATGGAGCCCCCGCCGCCAGCGCCGTGAAAGCCGATGTACCCCTGCCCTTTTTCGAAGTCGTCAGCCATCTGGATGAAGTAGAACGTGCCTCGATAGTCCTTGGCCTCGACTTGGTAGGCGATTTTCTCCAGTTGGGTAGGAGGACGGTCGAACTCGCGAGCGATTTCGATGCCCAAATCGGGATGTCGAAAGACGGCATAGTCGTCCACAGTGATGCGACAGTCGGCGGCGTAAAGTTTGCCATCTGTGGTCAGGACCAGAGGGTTGATCTCCGCCGCGCGAGCCTCATAAGCGCGTGCTACGCTATACAGGCTGGTCACCAGCCCCCCCAAGTCCCTCAGCAGCTTGCCGTGAATGCCAGCCCTGCGCACCAAGTCGCGAGCTTGGTAGTCCCGCAATCCCTCGACGATATCCACCTCTTCACGGGCCACCTTATCTGGATGCTCCCGGGCTATCTCCTCGATGCCCGTGCCGCCCGTGCTGCTGAAGATGACCACGGGCGCCCGGGCGCGGTCATCTATGATCACCCCCGCGTAGAACTCTCGCTCGATTTCAAGCCGCTCCTCAACCAACACCTGCTCGACGGTGAAGCCCTTTACGGCCATACCCAACATCTCTTGGGCTGCAGCCTCCGCCTCTGCAGGATTGGCTGCACGCTTGATGCCTCCCATGCTCGCACGGCCCGTCACCCAGGCCTGCGCCTTGACCATCACCTCGCCGCCTATCTCCTCAGCTATACGCCGGGCTTCCTCCGGAGTTGAGGCCACACCACCCTGGGGAACGAGCACTTTGTGTGATTTCAATAGCTCCTTGCCTTTATATTCATGAAGACGAGCCATATTCTCCCTCCACTTCTTCTACAAAAGTAAGGCTGTCGGGAGAATCTATCGCCGTCCCATGGTGCAGAGTAGATCAGCACCATTTTGCGATCCAAGGCCATGAGCACCCTGAACCCTTGACAGACCCTCTTTCCAACAGCCCGGAAGTTGATCACCCTCTACTGTAGTAAGAGCACTAACCTTTGGTCAAGTTTCCTGGAATTGCTTCTCCAACTCATCCAACATCATGGCCGCCTGAACCAGCATATCAAGAGGGTTCTTCTCGCCTCGGAAATACCGGTAGTCGCAAGGCATGATGTCCAAAGTCTCGGTCAAATCTTGATAACGACTCCTCAGGGAACCCTCACTGATCTTGTACAGTCCTGCGATCTCCTTCTGCGTAACCTGCCGAAAGTTCACCTTGCGCACCGTATAGTCCAGAGCCGCAGCCCAGACCTCGGGTTTGCGCATGGGCAGGTCACGGCGCCCAGCGGCGATGCGGAACTCCCACCACATCTGCATGGCCGCGCTTATCTCTTCCAATGGCATACCCTGGGCCGTCATGGTGCGGGTAAGAGTTGATTCCACCGGATCCATGCCCATCTCGAAAAGGGCACGAAAGCGTTGCCCAATCCTGGTATCCTGCTCCAGATCCAGGAAATCTCGCAGGGAGGTGAGCGCTTCCTCCCATTGGCCGAAGCGAGCCCGGGCCCGCGCCAGGTTGAGGTGGTATTCAGGGTCGTCAGGTGCCAGTCGCACCGCCTCCTTAAAACGCTTAATGGCGTCCTCCACCTCCCACTTCTCATAGTATTCCAGGCCCTCAACGTTGTAGGAGGCGGCTTTTTCTCTCACATCTTCAGAGGCTTTCTTTGCGGCCATGTCCTCTCTCCCTTCAAAGAAATATGAGCGTTTACCTGAGCTGCTACCCAATGTATTTTATCACAATCGCACAAGGTTGTAAAGCAAGAGACTAACCTATTCCTCCGTCTCCAGCACGCCATCGGTGGCTAATACCGGCTTCAAAGCGGCGATAGCTACTTCCAACATCGGCTCATCAGGCTCGCGAGTAGTTAGTGTTTGTAAGGCCATACTGGGCACAATGAGCGCTCTGATGAAGGGATTATTATTGTGAGCGGCAGCGAATCTGATGAATTCATAGGAAATACCAGCAATTACAGGTATGAGAAGCACACGAGAGATGACTCGCCAAATCATAGGGGGGCGGCCCAGGACAGCAAAAATGAGGATGGAAAGGAGTACGACGATGAGCAAGAAGCTGGTTCCACAACGAGTATGAGCGATGCTGTGAACGCTGACCTCTCTTGCGTCCAAAGAGCCTCCATTCTCGAAAGCGTTGATCGTCTTATGCTCGGCTCCATGGTAAGCGAAGACTCGCCTGATGTCAGGCAAGAAGCCGATCAAGAACACATAGAGCAAAAGGAAGGAGAGGCGTATCAGACCCTCGAGCAGATTGCTGAGGAGGTCCGATGCTATGAACCGATCCAGAAATCCCACAAGGAGGAGGGGCACTAAGAAGAAAATGACGATGGCAACAAGGAGTGAGAAGATTACAGTGGCCAAAATCGCAGGGGTTTTCAACTCGACCTCTTCCTCAGACAACGCCACATTAGCGGAATACATAAGAGCGCGCGTGCCCAACACAAGGGTGTCCCAAAGGACGAGCAACCCTCGCACAAAAGGTATCTTCCTCCACACGCTATCGTAGATCGCACCGCTAAGGGGCTCGGAACGGAGCACTATCTCTCCTGAGGGGTCGCGCACAGCCACAGCTATGCTCTTGCGACCGCGCATCATCACCCCTTCGATCACTCCCTGGCCGCCGTAATGAAAATCCTTCAAAATCGCCTCCCTAGACACCAACAATCAGAAAGTCCTAATGGATTGTACCTGAGAAAGCCCAAATCGGCAACGCTACTACACCGAAATCCTTTGCAAGGAGCGTTGTCTCTCATGCAGAGCCAGAATCTCCTGCAACACTATCCCCTTGTTCACGCCATGGGTCTTACGAGTTTGTTGGCCAACAGAGAAAAGATAATGATCACCCAGTACAACCCTGATGTTCTCCGCCGTCAAGCCCAGTTCCTGTAGCAGGTTCAGCATCGGCGACAGTCCCACCAATGTATCACTATGAGCCAGGATAACCTTGAGGTTGTCCCAGTTCCTGCGGCGGGGCCGTCGCGCTGTCTGCCCCATGGCCCAGAAAGTCTGGGCGAGGGTTCCCTTAGAGGCCCTCTCAAACACTCTTTGATGTTCTCTTTTCACCGCCGCACTGGCTCCGGGACTCAGTCTCTCCACTATCGTGGGAGCCAACATCTCCTTAAGCTGATCGAGTACAGCGTACTGGACACCAGCGACGATACCAACTCCCAGAGCCTTATAAAACCCTTTTCGTAACAGATCATTGTGAAGTAGAGCAGGTGCGATCGCACACAGGGCGTACTCATGCTCTTCCCAGCCTCGCTCATCTTTATAAAACAGGGCCGCGCCTCCCATGGAGTGTCCCACAAAGGTGAACGGCTTCTTTCTCTTCGCTCGCGGCGCACTCCTCAACCTCACTGTGTCCAGCCATCTCTCCACCGCTCGCATGCAGGCCGGCGGATCGCATTGAGAAGGATCCGGAATCTCTGCACCAAAAGGCGAGGCTCCGAAACCGTTTATATCAGGTACAAGGGAAACGAGCCTGGGGCTGCTGTGGCAAACTAGGGCTGGTAGATCCTCCCATACGGCCCCGCTTCCATCCCAGCCATGCAGGAAGACAACAAACCCCTGCGCTCTCTTGAGGACCTCGCGGCGAGGCGTGCTCTTCCCGAAGAACCTTGCATGGTGGAAAACCCTCCAGGAGAAGTTCCGTAGACCAGTCTCCTGTCTGAAAGCATTGAGGCCCTTTTTCCCAAGAAAGCCCGTCCCCACGAGGTTCTGCAGATCGAACCTGGCGCTGACGATCCCCTTTAGCTTCTCCTTGCGTTGGGTTTTGGGACCCTCAGCCCAGGCCCGGCCCCTGCGGCTAGGACGTCTGCCTCTCATGCGATCCTCCCGGACTATTGGCGTTGCGCAGCAGAAGCCCAGGGGGCACTAGCCCCCCCTGTTCCCTTCGTGTCCCAATATCTTGGGGCTTGTGCCTAACCGCTGCACACGCCCACTATTGCAGCGACTTGAAGTACCCTGCCCTACAAATATTATATCATGAAAAGGCCCATCTGTGCATCTCAACGAAGAGATGATATAATCCGCGTGTATGACCTGGTTGAGAAGGTGAAGAGATGAAAGAGGAACCAAGCCGGAAAATCGTGTCCGTGCGCACCCTGGTCTTTCGAGAGGGACAGGTGCTTCTGGTAGGGCATCGAGACCCAGGAACGGACAGGACCTGGTGGATGGCGCCAGGGGGGCTGATGAAAGCAGGAGAGACGGCGATGGATGCAGCGGCACGTGAAGTGAAAGAGGAGGCAGGGCTTGACGTAGCCATCGAAGGACTAGTTTACTGGGGAGAATGGCTCTGGGAACGATCTTACTGCCTCGAACTGTTCTTCTTGGGAAAGGTCATCGGTGGGGCTTTGATAGTAGGGACCGATCCGGAGTTGGATGCCGAGCGGCAATTCATCTTCGATGCCCGTTTCTTGCACCCAAATGAAATCGAGGATCTTCCTGTCTATCCGAAGGTTCTCAGCACTATGCTGCCAGAGCACTGGCGCGAAGGCTTTCCCACAAGGGCGATGTATCTAGGCGTCCAGAAGCCTGATCTTCCCAGATAATTGTCTGATGCCGTAGGCGCACGTCACGCCGCGCGCCTACGGTATTTAGCCCCAAGTTGTGAAGAGCTGACCCCCTAGCTATAATACAGCCTGTGAACATTCTGGCCAAAACTTGGCCCTGGCGAGGGTGCGCGAAGCTTTCGCAAGCAACAGGATATGCGCGTACTGTCTGGTTAAGGTTTCATTCGGCGAATTCGAAGGATAATCATATGATACGTAACAACCCTATCAATCCACAGTACGTCATGGCCCAGGCAGTGAGAGAGGCCTATGCCAGGGGCGAGGAAGATGAAGCGTTGGAACCCTTGGTGTTGGTCGATGACCAAGGGAGGCTGGTGGGGAGGATACAGGACGGTGATTATGTCATCTTCTACGACATCCGAGGAGAGCGGG
>JBFFDV010000045.1:0-12513 GCA_041559215.1 Anaerolineae bacterium
ACCCACCGGGGACAGCGTCGGCGATTTCCCTGAACTTGGCCCAGTCAGGTGCCCAGGGATAGGAGGTATAGCCGGCGATAATCATCCTTGGCCGGTGCTCGATGGCAAGCCTCATTATCTCGTCATAGTCCAGCAACTCTGTGCTTCTATCAACCTCATAGGAGACGATCCTGTAATTCTTGCCCGAGCGGTTGTATTCACTGCCGTGGGTCAGGTGACCACCGTGGGGTAAAGCCATGCCCATCACGGTGTCACCGGGCTGGACGAAGGCATCATAGACAGAGTTGTTGGCCGCCGCTCCAGACAGAGGCTGAACGTTGACATAGATCTGATCGGGTCCTATCTCCTCAGTGGCGAAACACTCCGCACACCGTCTGCGCGCCAAGGTCTCCACAAAATGAACGTAATCGCAGCCCTTGTAGAACCTTCGGTCTCCGTAGCGCCGATAATAAGCCAACTGGTGGTCGAAATCCACCAATAACTCCTCTGGGTCTTGGGTCATGCGGAGCGGTGGATAACCCTCGGCATACACATTGGTGAAGACGGAACTTAATGCTTGTCGAACCGGCCAGGAGGAGAAGCTCTCCGAGGGGATCAAGATCAACCTTCTGTCCTGTCTTTCCTCCTCGAAGCCGATTATCAGATCTACATCAGGATCAACCTCCGAGATGTCCTGCCGAATCAAAAAATCTTCCCATTGTTTCACCTGTTCAACTCCTCCAATGCTCGCCTGCCCCGAACCCTGGCAGGGCATAGAACTATGGTACGAAATAATCCATCCGAGGATACCCCCGGCCATCGCTGCAACATTCTAATCCTCTATCACTCGCCAGTATTTCATCTCCTCGTCCATACGGTCCTTCATCTGCTCCGCCAGACTATCTGGTACTTTTATGTATAGCGCTTTCGCTTCCACGGCCACACCGCCGTCACTCAAGCGTATTTCACCATATCCCTCGATAGCCCGACTGCGCACTCGTGTCAGCTCGCCCATCAGGGTGAGCTCCTCTCCGATGGGAACTGGCCTGTGAAAACGTATCTCCGCCTTGGCGGTCATCATCCACTCCGGGTTCTCGAACCCTAAGGCTGCTCGGCCGATTACCTCATCCAGAAGGGCGAAGGTTATCCCTCCATGCAGGATGCCTGGATAACCCTGGTGTTCATCCCGTGGCGTGAATTCGGCCCACACGCGTTTCCCATCGCTTTCAAAGATGATCTTCAAACCTATGGGGTTCTCCATACCACAAATGAAGCACATTCGGGAGTTGGGCTGCCGCTGTGTCATCGGGACTCCTTTCTACTGACTGAGAGCGCCATTCTCTCGTTTAGCGGTACTTCCCTATCACCAGGCAAGCGTCCTGACCACCCAGACCAAAGGAGTTGGAGAGCGCCACGTTAACCTCAGCTTCACGGGCCACATTGGGGACGTAGTCCAGATCACACTCGGGATCAGGCGTTTCATAGTTGATGGTGGGATGGATAATGCTGTGGGCGACAGTCAAGGCGCAAACGATGGCCTCGACCGCTCCGGCCCCTCCAAACGGATGTCCGATCATGGACTTGGTAGAGCTTATCGGCACCCGATAAGCGTGTTCTCCGAGCACCTTCTTGATGGCCAGGGTCTCCATGGCGTCGTTCAGGATGGTCGAGGTACCATGCGCGTTGATGTAATCGATATCCTCAGGCTTCACGCCGGCATTTCGTAGAGCCCAGCGTATGGCCCGTGAGGCGCCCTCAGCCTCGGGATCAGGGGCTGCCAGGTTGTAGGCGTCGGACGTTGCGGAATATCCCAAGACCTCAGCATAGATACGTGCAGCTCTCTTCAAGGCATGATCCAGATTCTCCAGGATCATGATGCCACAACCCTCAGAGGCGACAAAGCCGTCCCGATCCTTGTCGAAAGGGCGAGAAGCCCCTTGAGGATCATCATTGCGAGTGGAGAGGCCACGCATGGCCGAGAACCCCGCCAGCCCCACCTCAGCCATAGAACTCTCCGTACCGCCAGCAACCATCACCTGAGCCGCCCCGCGGCGTATCACCTCAGCTGCCTCGCCTACTGCTTGTGCCCCTGCAGCGCAGGCCGTGGTGACCGTATTATTATGCCCTTTCAGGCCGTAGGCATGGCAGATATGAAAAGCGGCGATGTTGGGAATCATGGAGACCAGATAGAAGGGTGAAACACGTTTGCCAGCCAGCAGATTTCGGACCGTCTCCTCGGTAGAGTCCAAGCCTCCAATAGCGGTACCTATCAGAACGCCTACCTCCTCGGGATCAACATCCTCAAGACTCAGCTCTGCATCCTCCAGGGCTTCTTTCGTCGCGGCTACGGCGAACTGGCTGAACCGCTCCATACGCCTTGCTTCCTTGAAGTTCATATATTCTACAGGGTCGAAGCCCTTCACCTCGCCACCGAACCTGGTGGCATAATTACTGGCATCTATTCTGGTCAAATAGTCAATCCCGGATCGCCCCGCTATCAACCCCGCCCAAGTCTCTTGGAGATTGAGACCAAGAGGTGTGATCGCTCCCATACCGGTGACCACCACTCGATTTCGGAGCTCCAGACGGGCCAGCAGCTCGTCCACCTGAGGCTCATCGAGCGCCGCCCCACCGGGCACTTCCCTCTCGATGGCTTCCAGTTCTCTCCGCAAGGCGGTTCTTGCCTCGACCGGAAATTCTCGCAGCCTTTCTCTAAAAGCAGACATTGTATAACCTCACAGACTCCTTTCGGCAAGCCCTTCACTAATAGCTCGCAGCATGCCTCCCTCCACCACTCGCTTGGCTACGCCCAAGCCGTTTTTGATGGCTTTGGCGTTGGAGCGGCCATGCCCTACGATGACTACACCATCCACACCTAGCAGCGGTGCGCCACCGACCTCGCTATAATCCAGAACCTTCCTTACCCTCGCGAAAGCGGGTTTCGCCAGCAAACCTCCCAGCATAGTCAGCGTGCCGCTCTTGATCTCGGTCTCGATTATGCTGGTCAGGAATTTGGCCAGCCCCTCAGACAGCTTAATTATGACATTGCCAGTGAGGCCATCGGTGACCACCACATCGGCCGAGCCTGGTGATATGTCCTTGCCCTCCATATTGCCGATGAAGTTCAGATGGCTGGCCTTCAACAACTTGTAGGCTTCCTTAACTAGAATACTGCCCTTGCCCTCCTCCTCTCCGTTGGAGACTATACCCACTCTCGGTTCTTTTATCCCCAGCACCTTCTCGGCATAGACGCTACCCATGATGCCGAATTGCAGCAGCCACTCTGGCTTGCAATCGGTATTGGCGCCGACATCCAGCATCACGCAAGAACCCT
Organism: Anaerolineae bacterium; assembly: GCA_041559215.1. GTDB lineage: Bacteria > Chloroflexota > Anaerolineae > UBA7937 > B3-Chlor > JBFFDV01. The sequence goes on from JBFFDV010000045.1 coordinate 3,314, forward strand.
TTGCTGTGGGATAGATAAGGCTGAGGGCTGGGCGTTTGATGCCCTGGATGCGCCCCAAGCGGAAAAGGGCAGCAGCCATCACCCCGCCAGAGTTGCCAGCGGAATAGAAGGCCTCCGCTTCGCCCCTCTTCACCAGATCCATGCCCACTACCATAGAGGAATCTTTCTTGGCCTTGGCAGCACTGGCTGGCTCATCCTCCATCTCTATGACTTGACTGGCATGGATGATGGGCAAGTTCAGGCCTGAGGTCTCATGCCTAGCGAGCTCGGCCTCCAGTATCTCCTGTCTACCCACCACCAATACCTCTATGCCATATTCTCGAGCGGCCGATACTGCTCCCTCAACGGTCACCAGAGGAGCGTGATCGCCTCCCATAGCGTCTAGAACGATTCTCATTATCTACCCCTTTCCCCAAGGCCTATACGCCACCATGCCGAGAAGACCCGCGCCAGCCAAAGCAGTCATGGCTATCCCAAAATCCATGACAAGCAACTCTTCTAGAAGGCCAGCTCCAGCGGATGCAGACATCGAATCTATGACCTCGACATAGGCTTCGAGAAGCTGGCCTGGAGAAGGCTGAGAAGTGGGGGCACCACATCTTCTTGCTGAAGCTTACGACAGAAGAGTTCGCGGTCAATATCTACGCCTGAGAGGTATCTTTGATCCCCAGAGCAAATCACGGCGGGCACAATCTTGATTTGAAGCCTCTTCAACAACTCCTGCGGAAGATCGCACGTGCTGTAGGCAACGATCCTGATGCTCATCTTCCAACGCCACCGAGAAGCCTCGGTGGGCTGGCCCAATGTGTAATTATAAGGTCCTACACAGCGTACGTCAAGTTACTGAGAGCTGGGCGTTGCGCAGCAAAAGCCCGGGGAGCACGAGGGGTGCCCCCTCGCCTCTCTTTCCCCCCTACGTATTGGGGCTTGCCCCAATCGCTGCGCAAGCCCAGCTGGCGGAAGCACGTAGAATTCGGGGATTAGTCATGAAGGCCGTTGAAGGAGAGTTTCCTCCCCCTGGATGGGGGTGTACAAGGGAGAATTGTCTAAATCACCCTACCCTAGCCCCTCCCATCGAGGGAGGGGAACTGAGGGCCGTGCCTCCGAAGTAAGAATCATCACGATTATCGTATCTAAAGTCCCGTGATCTTACGTGCTTATAGAGCTGGCTGAGGTAGCACAGGTATCTGCCAAGCCTTACACCGTGGAGCGGCTTGACAAACAGCCGCAAGGGAATTAACCTATGAGCGCCGCTATCTAAGCGCTTGGGTGACCAAATGCCAAGATGCCCCGCTGCGAGCCAAGGGTCAATAGCCTTCGAATTGCAGCGCAAGAGTTCGTCGGCGGAGATGGCGAGAGAAGTGCGTGAAGCATCTCGACCTTTTCACTCTGCTTGCTCCCTTGTATGACCGAATCTTTACCACGGTGAACCTGGACCCACTGCTGGAACTACTAGAGTTGCGAGCCAGAGACAGACTGCTGGATGTTGGCGGTGGCACCGGTCGGGTGTCCGTACAGCTAGCCCATATGGTCAAGGACACCGTCGTCATCGATCTCTCGACCGCTATGTTGCTGCAGGCGCGAAAAAAGCATGGGCTGAATCCAGTCCTCGCCCATGCCGAGCTTCTGCCCTTTCTCAACAGCAGCTTTGACAGAGTACTGGTGGTGGATGCCTTTCATCACTTCCTCGACCAGGAGAAGGCGGCCAGCGAGTTACTACGGGTGCTGAGGCCCGGCGGCCGGCTAGTCGTGGAGGAACCGAACATAGAACACTGGCCGGTGCAACTAGTTGCCGCAGTAGAACGACTACTGCTGATGAGGAGCCGTTTCTACAGGGCCGAGGATATGGGGCACATCTTCGAGACGCTGGGGGGTCGCGTGACCATCCATGACGACGGTACGATCAATGTCTGGGTGGTTGTGGACAAACAAAGCGCTCTCTGACGCTCCGTACCCTCCGTCGCAGCGAGGTTAGGGCAATCGCGTTTGTCATTCTGAGCAGCTGCAGGGTATCCCTTCGCCCTTCATTCCCCCCTACACATTGGGGCTTGCGCCTAATCGCTGCGCAAGCACTGACCTGGCGTTGCGCAGCAAAAGCCTGGGGAGCACGAGGGGTGTCCCTTCGACTCCGCTCAGGGCAGGCCCCTCGTATCCTTCATGCCCCCCCTATATCTTGGGGCTTGGGCCTAATTGCTGCGCAAGCCCACAGGCCTGTCAAGGATTTGACAATTATCAATAGATGTATTATCATCTATATAAACAAGTCCTCATTTTCGGGATTGCGAATCATATAGTTGCCTCAGAGTTCAAGGGGATAGTTTGTACTGTTATCAGTCTCGGTTGCTGTCCCCACCATGTAAGTAGGATAACGACCGAGATTTTTGTTTCCTAGAAAAGGCAGCCCACCCTGGTGGAGGCATGTCCAAGCTTGTGGTATTTTGAAATTCAAAATGAGAGGAGGTGAGTGATGTAGATGAGTGTTAAGCTCAAGCCAGGAGAGTCTCAGGATGAGCTGTTGAAGCGCTTCCGTAAACAGGTTGCCACCAGCGGTATCCTGGGAGAGTTGCGAAAGAGGAGATGGTACGTATCTAGGGGTGAAAAGCGCAGAATGCAGCGCAAGAGAGCGATACGGAAAGCAATACAACGTCGCAGAAGAGGATAGTGTGCAGCACCTTGATATGATCGAGAGTTCCAGAGGGTGGAAATGATCTTCACCGACAAATTGCTCAAATGTGCCGAGTGTGGAGAGGAGTTCATTTTTGGGGTCGAGCAGCAGAGAGCACTAGCGGCCCAGGGTGAAATCGAGGAACCTACTCTTTGTCCAGGCTGCGAGGAGGAAAGCACGAAGGGCTTGGGGGAATCTGCGAAGATCACAGGTCAGGTAAAATGGTTTAGTATTCGAAAAGGATACGGCTTCATCACCCGGGATGATGGTGGCGGAGATGTGTTTGTGCATCACTCGGGCATCGAGGGAGAAGACTTTAAAGCGCTCTTCGAAGGCCAGCGAGTTAGCTTCAACGTCATAGAGGAACCAAGGGGGCCAAAAGCCATCAACGTCGTTGCCGAAGAAGAAACCTGAGTTGTATGAACCTTCTTCATTTCCCTGGAGTACACGCTGGGGTTCCTACAGTAGCACCCCTCTAAATTGTCCTAAAGTATTCTCTGAGTATGTACATGACTGTGCCACTTTGTACAGCATATGTCGGGATTGAAAACCATTGAGGTAGTCCCACGATGGATGAGAAGCAATCAGAGGCAGTCAGAGAAAGATTGGATAAAGAGCTTAGAGAGACTATAGCCGAACTTGAACGTTTGGAGGAAAAGCTTCAGGTCGAGGTTGAGTACGGCCTTGGCGAGGGGGATCCCATCATCTACGAGCGAGAGATGAACATGGCTCTGCGACGGCGGGCCAGAAGAAAGGTCAGATCCTTGGAAGAGGCCCTGAACAGGTTCGAGGAAGGAACTTACGGCATCTGTGAAGTATGTGGGCGGCAAATAAGCGCCCAACGTTTGGAGGCTTTGCCGCAAGCTCGACTCTGCATCGAGTGCGCGCAGAAGGCAGGTAGATAGCGGGCAGGAACTCTACATTGGAATGCACATTCACGAGGGGACGCCATCAAGTCGATGGCGTCTCTTTGTGATGAGGTGTTGGCCCTTTAGGTGCGGTAGCAATTGAGCCCTCTCTACAAACTAGGGGTGAAAGGGTAAGTTATCTTCCAGTCTTGTTCTTCTCGTCTCAACTCTACCAGCAAGCGAGTGACCTTACCTGTACCCCCGAGCCGATAGTGCAAGACAACTCGGAAGTAATGGTATTCTCCCCGCTGAGCGATTCTCTCCAGTTCAATCTCCTCCATATCTATCTCTTCGCCAGCCAGTAGCTCCTCAACCTGATTGGCGAAATCTCCTCGAGACAGTTTTCGGCCCAGCACCATCAAGTCCGCATCGGGGGTCATCTCGTACATAATACCGTATTCATCGTCGCCCAGGGCCGTGAAGTATCTTTCCAACGCTCTCTCTGGCGTGGAGCCATACCGTTGATGATACCAGTTGTATGCCATGTAAAGGCCGGCAGCGATGACAAAGATCAATAGCGCTCCCACTGCTGCGGCACCCCATAACACGAGACGCTCTCTCATATCTCACCCTCTCGCCAGGAGACCCCCCTTACTTCGTCTCCCTCCCATTGATGCAGGCCAGGGAGGCCACACTATCTCCCTTCTTGAGCTTCATCACCCTCACACCTCGAGTGGCGCGACCTTGACGTGTGATGTTCTCAACCGGCGTACGAAGCACCATACCCTTGGCCGATATCAGTGTTACCTCATCTCCCTTGTCCACCACTCGCGCGGCCACGATCTTACCTGTATCTTCAAGTCTCGTAACGTCTAACGTGCGCACCCCTTTACCATATCGGCTCTGCAGGGGATAATCCTTCAAGGATGTACGTTTACCGAACCCCTTCTCTGTTACTACCAGGAGATTAGCTTTAGTTCTGGCAATATCCATGTCTGCCACCAAATCTCCCTTATCCAACTTCACAGCCATCACCCCGGTAGCGGCGCGCCCCATAGGGCGGATGTCTTCCTCGGCAAAACGGATCGCCTGTCCGCGTTCAGTGACTAGGATTATCTCTTGCTTGCCATCCGTGAACCGGACCCAGCGTAACTCATCTCCCTCCTCCAACGTCATGGCGATAAGTCCACTAGGCCGGACGGAGGAGAACTCCTCAAGAGCGGTGCGCTTGATCTTTCCCTGTCTGGTAGCCATCACCAAATAGCCCTCTTCTTTGAAGTCTGACACGGAGATAACGGCGGTGACAAGCTCCTGGCGGCCTAAGGCTATCAGGTTGACAAGAGGCAATCCCCTGGCCTGGCGGCTGGCATCAAGAACCTGATACGCCCGTTCGTGATAGACCTTGCCCTTGTCCGTGAAGAATAGCAGGCCCTCCAGCGTATTAGCCAATAATAGGTGCTGCACTGCATCAGTCTCGCGCGTGCCCACTCCGGTTATGCCCCGTCCACCCCGTCTTTGGCGAGAATATGTCGTAGCTGGCACCCGCTTGATGTATCCTCGTTGAGTGAGGCTTATGAGCACGTCCTGATCGGGAACCAGATCCTCCTCGGTAAGTTCCCCCTCCGCATCTGGGCTTATGAGGGTCCGACGAACGTCGCCATATTCTTTCTTCAACTCCTCTAGATCTTCCTTTATCAAATAGAGAATCTTACGGGGGTTAGCCAGCAGATCCTCGAAATAAGCGATCTTCTTGATGACTTCGGCATATTCCTCCTCGATGCGCTTGCGCTCTAGCGCCGCCAAACGTCGCAACTGCATCTCCAAGATGGCCTGCGCCTGAGCTTTGGTGAGCTTGAACTTTCTCTGCAGGTTGGTCCGCGCCGAATCCGCGGTGCGAGAGCGACGGATAGTGGATATGACCTGGTCCAGATGGTCTAGGGCGATGCGCAAACCCTCCAGAATATGAGCTCTATCCTTGGCCTTGTCCAGGTTATGTCGGGTGCGGCGGGTGATGACTTCTGTACGATGATCTATGTAGTGCGCCATCATCCTCTTAAGAGTAAGCACGCGAGGCACCCCTTCTACTAACGCCAACATATTGACGCCGAAGGTGGTTTGCATCTGGGTATACTTAAACAGTTGATTCAATACCGTGCGTGGCTGCGCACCCCGTTTGAGCTCAATCACGATACTCATCCCGTGGCGATCCGATTCATCTCGCAAATCTGAGATGCTATCAATCCGCTTGGAGCGCACTAACTCAGCGATTCTCTCTATCAGGTTGGATTTGTTTACCTGATAAGGAAGCTGGCTTACCACAATGCGGTGACGATTCCCTCGCATCTCCTCCACGTGAGCCTTGGCCCGTATCACCACTAATCCTTTGCCCGTGGCGTACGCGTTGCGAACCCCCTCTTCGCCTAAGATCAACCCTCCAGTTGGAAAGTCAGGGCCCTTGATGAAACGTAGCAGATCATCGGCAGCGACATCATCGATCTTGTCATAGTTGTCGATAAGATAAATCAGGCCATCGCATAACTCGCCCAGATTATGGGGAGGTATATTGGTCGCCATCCCCACGGCGATACCTGAAGCACCATTCAGCAGTAAGTTGGGCGACTTGGCAGGCAAGACCGATGGTTCCTTGAGGGAATCATCGAAGTTGTCTTCAAAGTCCACGGTGTCCCTATCTATGTCTGCCAGCATCTCTTCGGCCATGGCACCAAGACGTGCTTCGGTGTAGCGCATGGCCGCCGCGCTATCGCCATCAACGGAACCGAAGTTGCCTTGGCCGTCAACCAAGAGATAGCGCATTGAAAAGTCTTGTGCCATGCGGACCATCGCATCATAGACAGCGGCATCTCCGTGCGGATGGTACTTACCCAGCACCTCTCCCACGATGCGAGCGCTCTTCTTGTAGGGACGGTCGTGACGCAAGCCCATATCATGCATGGCGTACAATATGCGACGGTGAACAGGCTTCAATCCATCGCCTACGTCAGGTAAGGCCCGGGCGACGATCACGCTCATCGCGTAGTCAAGGTAAGAGCTCCTCATCTCATCATCAATGTCTATCTGCCGAACCGTGCCCAACTCCATAGGACCCACTCCTTTTCTGCTTCACTGATACCAATACAATTATAATTCAGATTGCCTCGAACTTCCATAAAAAGAACAGCCCCTCTTGGTAGAGGGGCTGTTAGATTCCTCGGCCTAGTACTCTGGCATAGGTGGCATCGCCGCTGGCGCCTGCTCAGGTATGTCAGTCACCAGCGCCTCTGTGGTGAGGATCATGGCCGCGATGCTGGCTGCGTTCTCCATCGCCGAACGGGTCACCTTGGCTGGGTCAATAATGCCCTTGGTCACCATGTCGCCGAAGTCCTCCGCAAGCACATCGTACCCGATGTTGAGATTGTCCTCGCCCTTCTGTCGGCGTCGTACCTCCTCCAAGGTGACACCACCATCCCGGCCAGAGTTCTCCACTATCTGCCGCAGAGGCTCTTCCAATGCCCGGCGTACAATACGGACGCCTGTCGCTTCGTCGCCCGTCAGCGCCTTCAGCTCATCTGAATCATCCAGGGCTTGAATGGCGTTGATCAAGGCCACGCCACCACCGGGGACGATTCCTTCCTCGACTGCAGCTCGTGTGGCGGAAAGAGCATCCTCGACGCGGTGCTTCTTCTCCTTCAACTCCACCTCAGTCCCGGCACCGACCTTGACGATAGCTACACCGCCGGCCAGCTTAGCCAGCCGCTCTTGCAGCTTCTCCTTGTCGTAGTCGGATGTAGTGGTCTCTATTTGAGCCTTGATCTGCTCGATGCGGCCCTTGATGTCCGACTCTTGGCCCTTGCCTTCGACGATGGTTGTGTCATCCTTCGTGGCAAGTATTTTTCCGGCCCTGCCCAGGTCATTGATGGTCGCTGTCTCCAGCTTGCGTCCAACTTCCTCGCTGATAACGGTCGCCCCCGTCAGGACGGCGATATCTTGTAGCATGGCCTTTCGCCTGTCGCCGAAGCCGGGAGCCTTGATTGCCAATGCGTTAAAGACGCCCCGCAGCTTGTTCAGCACCAAGGTGGCCAGCGCCTCACCTTCCACGTCCTCGGCGATAACAACTACCTCTCGCCGTCCAACCTGGGCCAACTTCTCCAGGATAGGGACGATGTCCGTCGCGGCAGAGATCTTCTTGTCGGTGATCAGTAAATAGGGCTCCTCCATGGAGGACTCCATACGCTCGGGGTCGGTGATGAAGTAAGGGGAGATGTAGCCTCGATCCAGCTGCATGCCCTCGACATACTCTTTCTCAAAGCCGAGACCTTTGCCCTCCTCAACCGTGATTACACCGTCCTTGCCCACTTTGTCCATCACCTCGGCGATTAGCTCGCCGATCTCTATGTCCGCCGCGGAGATGGCTGCCACATGAGCGACCTCATCCCGACCTTTTACATCGAAGCTCATGTCCTTCAGGGCCTGGACGACAACCTTGTTAGCTTTCTCTATCCCCCGCTTGAGGATCATCGGGTTGGCCCCAGCAGCGACGTTCTTCAACCCTTCGGTGACGATCATTTGCGCCAGGACGGTCGCCGTGGTGGTACCATCACCAGCGACATCGTTCGTCCTGGTGGCTGCTTCCTTCAGGAGCTGAGCTCCCATGTTCTGGAAGGGCTCTTTCAGCTCTATGTCCTTAGCCACCGTCACACCGTCATGGGTAATGGTCGGGGCGCCAAACTTCTTGTCCAACGCAACATTCCGTCCCTTGGGCCCCAGCGTGGTCTTGACCGCACCAGCTAGGATATCAATGCCTTTCTTCAAATCGCGTCGGGCTTCTTCGGAAAAGATTAACTGTTTCGCCATTATGTTATACCTCCTGTTATTTGTGAGATTAGTGCCATGCGGTTGGCAGCGGGCGAAGGTGAAATGTCCAACCCCAGTGGCCTACTTCTTCTTCTTTTTCTTCTCCTCTCCTCCCAAGATGGCGAGGATATCCTTCTCGCCCAGAATGAGGTACTTCGTGTCATCCAGCTTTATCTCGCTGCCAGCGTACTTGGCAAAGATGACCCGATTCCCCTTCTTTACCTCCATGGGTGCTCGCTCCCCGTTGTCCAGGAGACGACCTGGACCAACGGCGATGACGAGGCCCTCTTGAGGCTTTTCTTTGGCTGTCTCGGGCACATAAATGCCGGAGGCTGTCATCTCCTCTTTCTCGACGGGTTCGACAATCACTCGATCAGCCAAAGGTTTGAGTTTCAGTGCCATTTTCAAATCCTCCTTCATGAATATTTTCGTTACGGTCTTGCGTCAAAGCACATAAATTAGCACTCTCACGGGTAGAGTGCTAATTCAATTATAATCATACCTGATTCTTGCAAAAAGTGCAAGTCCGTTGTACAACGTGTGGGGTGTAATTATTGCCCTCTTTCTGCTAATAGCTAATTTTTTATTCTTTTTACTCTGCTTTTCAGCGGCAGCGACAAGACTCGCTCAACCATGTGTCGGGCCACGCAAATTAGCACTCTATTATCAGAGTGCTAATTCCTTCTTAATAATACCTCATTCTCGCCCAAAGCGCAAATCGGAAGATCTGGGGCTTCAGCTCATTCGCTGCGCAAGACCTAATATTTAGGGGAGAATGAAGGGCGGGGGGACACCCTTCGATCCTTCGGCTACGCTCCCTTCGACTCCGCTCAGGA
>JBFFDV010000046.1:0-12373 GCA_041559215.1 Anaerolineae bacterium
CGTAGGCAACGCAGACCTGCAACTCAAGATGATGCTGGACCTGGGTGTAACCGCGTATATCGGCACTCCTTCCTGGCTAATGGCGTTAATCGAAAAAGCGGAAGAGATGGGTCTGGACCTGCGTGGCCAGTTCTCTCTGCAAAAAGCGCTTGTCTCCGCCGAACCGCTGCCGCCGGCTATGCGCCAGATTTTTGTGGAAGAATATGCTCTGACCGTCACCAACGTTTATGGCACCGCGGAACTCGGACCCCTGGCTTATAATACCGAGGGCGGCCTCCCGATGCGCCTGCTCAAAACGCCCATCACCCAGATCGTTAACCCTGAGACAGGGGAATCGGTTGGCCCAGGCGAGACAGGTGAAGTGGTGGTCACTACCTTCAACGAGACCTACCCCCTAATCCGTTTCGGCACCGGCGACCTGGCCATCAACCTGGACCCTTCCCCGGGGCAGAGTCGGCAAGAGGAACGGTCAGTCATTCTGGTGGGGCGTGTCGGGGACGCGGTAAAGGTGCGGGGGATGTTCGTTCACCCGAACCAACTGAGTTTTGCCGTTACCCAGCTAGCCGGGATCGCACGCGTTCAGGCAGCGGTGACCCGGCCGGAGAATCGGGACGAGTTAACGCTACGAGTGGTGTTGACCGACGAGACTGCCAACCGTGAACAACTGGCAGCAGCTCTAGACGAGGCTATCCGGAGCGCCTGTCGAGTGCGGGCCGACCACATCGAGTTCGTTCCGGCCGACGCCGTCGCCGAGGATGCCAAGCTGATCCTCGACGAGCGCACTTGGGAATAGAGTAGGGGAGATCAGAATACTCCCATTTCCTGCAAGCGGTCGTCGGAGATGCCGAAATGATGGCCAAGCTCATGAAGGACGACCTGCCGCACCTTGCGACGAACTTCCCCAGCGGTGCGACAGCAGGCCTCGATGGGCCTTTGGTAGATGGTGATCTTGTCCGGCAGGACCAGGCCATAGCGAGTGGTCCGCTCTGTCAGGGGCACACCCTCGTATAGCCCAAAAAGGATCTCACCACGAGGGAGACCCGCTTTCCTCAGTTCTTCGCGGCTAGGCCAAGGCTTGATCACCACATCCACGTTTTGCATCTTGTCTTGGAATTCCAGAGGCAAACTATCCAGAGCCTCAGCAACCAGCCTCTCAAACCGCGACTTGTCCACGCCTCATCCCCCAATCATCCTGCCCGGTTGACAGCTGCGACAGAAGTTGGTCAGCCTGCCCCTGGCCTTTATCTCGGAGACAGTCGTTCCGCAACGGGGACAAGGCGATCCACCTTTTCCATGCACCTGAAGGAAATCCCTGATCTCCATATCTATCTCATCCCCCACTCGTTCCCTCAAGGTATTGATCGCCTCGCGGAGCACGGAAGGGATGGATTGATACAGCCGCTCAACCTCCTTCGCGGAGAGGCTGGGCCGCTTACGAAAGGGGTAGAGCCCGGCCCGGAAGAGTATCTCGTCGGCATAGGCGTTGCCTATCCCAGCCACGAAGGTCTGATTGGTCAAGATGCCCTTTATCTCCCCTCTTCGCCTTCGCAATCTCTCTTGGAAAGCCTCCAGAGTAAGCTGGGGGTCAAGGGCTTCTGGCCCCTGTGTGGCGAACCCGGGTACGGCATCTAGCTCTTTAGTGAGATATATCTTGCCCATCGCCTTATCATCTACATAGCGCAAATCCATGCCGCCAGAGAGACGAAGGATGAGAAAGGTCTTCACTCTCCTACGCTCGTTCCGCTGACAGTACTGCAACCGGCCAGCCAACATAGGGTTGATAACAAGCTTTTCTCCACCGTGCAGAGCAAGCAACAGGAACTTCCCTCGCCTGCCCACAGTCGTAAACTCCTTGCCCACCAAGGAAGAGATGAGATCCTCTGAGACAAGGTCACGCACTACGATAGGCTTCAACAGCTCGACCATCTCGATGCGCTGGCCCGGCAGGCGGTCCTGGAGATATTCCTTGACTACCTCCAGATCAGGCAGTTCTGGCACCTTTTTCCCCACCACCTAGAAGCGCATCTTTCATCGCATGTGTAAATCTCCGCACCCGCCCCTCACGGTCTGTGCAGAGATGCCTGGTATGGCCGGTGGCCAGGAGTTGCCCTGTCTTCTGCATGACGACTTCGTAATACAAGGTGACGCTCCGACTGCGCACCTCCTCTATAGAAGTCCTGACGACCACCAAATCGTCATACCGCGCGGGAGCTACAAACCTAGCGTCTACGTCGACCACGGGCAGGTAGAAACCTGTCGCCTCGAAAGCTTCACTGTAAGCCCCACCCTTCTGCCTCATGTACTCGCCTCGACCTACCTCGAACCAGACAAGATAGTTACTATGATAAACAATGCCCATGGCATCGGTCTCAGCGTAGCGAACTCGCAGAGTCGTCTCGACCACATCTGTCTTGCTCACAATCCCTCCGAACTAATGCTACCAGCTCCTTCTAGGCGTGGATTCGTCGGCCCAGAAAAGCAATGACTAAGCCCTTGATCTCCTCATAGTAGGGGCCATCTCCCACGTCGAACCAATATATCGTCTCATCGTCTTGGCGGAACCACTTGTACTGCTGCCGAACGAAGCGATGTGTCTCGCTCTTCATCTTGCGAATCGCTGTTTGCAGATCCACCTCTCCACGCAGATACATTCCCATCTGTTTGTAACCCAATCCAGACATGGCAGGCAGATCATAGCTGTATCCCTCAGCCACCAACCCCTGCATCTCGGCCAATAGCCCCCTCTCCATCATGCTATCCACCCGTTGATCTATGCGTCGATACAGTTCTTTCCGTTCCATGGTCAAGCCGATCTTCAAGGTCCGATACGGTGGCGCCTTTCTCTGCTGTAGCTGGGAGATAGGTCGCTTCAACTCGTGATAGACCTCTAAGGCCCTGATAACACGTCGCACATTCTGAGGATCGATGTTTGCCGCCGCCTCGGGGTCCACTTCCTGCAACCGGGCGTGTAAGGCTAGGGCACCGCCCTGCTCGGCCTGTTGCAGCAGTTTCCTACGCAGCCTCGGATTGGGCTTGACGCGAGGGATGAGGAAGCCCTCCAAGATAGCCCTTATGTAAAGTCCCGTGCCTCCAACCAGAAAAGGCACCTTGTTCCTACTCAGAACATCTTCAATAGCTCCATAGGCTCTATCCTGGTATTGAGCCAATGTGAACTCTTCGTCAGGAGCCACAACATCTACGAGGTGATGGGGCACGAGCTTTCGCTCTTCTTCGGTAGGCTTAGCGGTGCCGATATCCATGTGCCGATATATCTGACGCGAGTCAGCGGAGATAATCTCGCCCCGTAGTTCCCGACTCAAAGCCACAGCCAGCCTCGTCTTGCCCACTCCAGTGGGCCCGACAATGGCTATCAAGGGAGGAGACTCATGCCCTGCCATATCACCCCTCGACAGCATTCTTAATTAACCGCAGATGTCGCAACTTCCCGCCGCGAGATAGCTGGATGGAGACTATATCTATGCGCCAATCAAGGGCTAGCGACTCGTGCTCCTGGAGATAGGTCTGAGCCACCTCGATCAGCTTCCTTCTCTTGGCGGCAGTGATGGACTCCTCTGGTGAACCAAACTTCCTGCCTCTTCGCGTGCGCACCTCGACGAAGGCCAGACATTCCCCATCCAAGGCCACAATGTCCACCTCACCGACTGTACGACGATAGTTCATCTCACAGATGACATAGCCCTGTTCCTCCAAATACTGAGCAGCCATCTGCTCGCCCAAGCGCCCCAATTCCTTGCGCCCATCTCCAGTCTTCTTCTCCCCTTCCTCGTGTCTCTGCCCCTCAAACATCAATCTCATGGGGGCATAGGAAAGGCGATGGATAGGACAAGGGCCCAAGCGGTATAGCGCCCCTCGATGCTGCGGTGTGCCATACCCCTTGTGTCGAGCAAAGCCATACCCAGAGAAAACTCTGTCCAGAGCTATCATCATTCGGTCGCGCACCACCTTGGCCACGATAGAGGCAGCAGCAATGGAGAAACAGAGGTCATCGCCGCCAACGATGCCCATGTGCGGAAGCCCACGGTAAGAGAGTGGAAAACCGTCAATCAGCAGATAATCAGTAGGAACAGTCAGGCTGTTCACGGCCCTCTTCATAGCCAGCCTGGTAGCCGCCACCACACCCGACTCGTCCAAAAAGGCTGAACTCACCACCCCTACGCCAAAAGCAGACGCTCTCTGCGCGACCTTTTTGTACAGTTGCGCGCGGCGACTGGATGTCAGCCGTTTAGAGTCGCGGATGCCAATCAAGTCCTTGACCAAAGTAGGAGAGTCCAGGGGTAAGATCACCGCTGCAGCCACTACAGGCCCAGCCCAGGCGCCCCTTCCTGCCTCGTCTAGGCCAGCGATGGCGCGATAACCCTGACTCTGGAGTGCTCGTTCCTCGTCGAGACTCGGTCCACCAGCCACAACACATTCCATAACAGAGAAAAGCCCCGCAGATCAAGTCATAACCGAGTCTGCGGGGTGAGCATGCTGGAAGCCTTTGTAGGTAGATGGAGCGCAGAAGAAACCGACTAATTAAGCCCGTGCCTTGTCTTGGATACGCTTCTCTCTTAACCTGGCAGCCTTGCCCTTGCGACCCCGAAGGTAATAAAGCTGCGCCCTACGCACGTGAGAGTGTCGCAAGACCTCTATCTTGACGATACGCGGCGAGTGGAGAAGAAAAGTTCGTTCTACACCCACACCGTGGGCCGCGATGCGACGCACTGTGAAGTTAGCATTAGCACCACCTTTGCGCAGGCGCATCACAGTTCCTTGAAAGACTTGAATCCGCTCTTTGCCGCCCTCGAAGATTCGAAGGTGAACCCGGACTAGGTCTCCTGGGCGCAACTGCGGCAACTCATCTTCACTCTTCAACTGTTGCTGCTCGAGAGATTTGACCAAATCGACCATAGCCATATACCATCCTCTTTCTCTACAACCACATTCTATTTTACCATGAAACTTCGAATCTGGCAAACATAGATCGCCCCACGGGCTTGCGCCGTAATTGGGCGCAAGCCCCAAGATACACAGAGGTATTAAGGACTCGAGAGGACACCCCTCGTACTCCCCGGGCTTTTGCTGCGCAACGTCGCCCCACCCATCTGCCGGTACTGGGAAGTCGGCTAGGAACGATGCCCCATCCGTGAGCTACTTAGTGGAGCGACAATAACACTCTTTGCCTACTATTCATCGGGCAGGTCCAAGCGCAAATGCAGTTCCTTCAACTGCTCTTCGGAGACGGGAGAAGGGGCATCGAACATCAAGTCGGCTGCCGTCGTAGTCTTGGGGAAAGCCATAACCTCCCTGATGCTGTGCTCCCCCGCGAGCACCATCACCAGACGGTCTATGCCCGGGGCTATCCCGCCATGGGGCGGAGTGCCATACTCGAACGCGTCTAGGAGGTGCCCAAATTGAGAGCGTATCTCCTCTGGCGATAGGCCCATTATGCCGAAAATCTTCTCTTGAATATCGCGACGATGAATACGTATGCTCCCCCCACCGATCTCCCAACCATTGCAGACGATATCGTACTGCTGGGCGCGCGCAGTCCCAGGGTCCGCGTCCAGCAGAGCAAGGTCTTCCTCCACTGGAGCGGTGAAAGGGTGATGCATGGCATCCCAACGGTTCTCCCCTTCCTTCCATTCAAAGAGGGGCATATCAACTATCCAAACGAAAGCCAATACGTCGTCATCACGCAACCCCAGGCGATCTCCCATCTCCAGCCGCAGTTCTCCAAGGGACTCGGCCACCACCTCCCGCTCCCCGGCTACAATGAGGATCAGATCACCCGTTTCTGCCTCCATACGTGCGATGATGCCCTCCAACTCCTCAGGAGATAGGACCTTAGCTATGGAGGAGCGGATACCATCCTCCCTCAAGGCGACGGACACCAAACCCTGAGCGCCATACTTGCGCACGAACTCGGCCAAGGCATCTAACTGCTTTCGCGTATAATCAGCGCAACCGGGGACCCTTATCCCCTTCACCTGGCCTCCCTTGGAGACGGTGGACGAGAAAATGCGGAACCCACTATCTGCCACCAGGTCCGAGATATCCACCAACAGCATCCCAAAACGCATGTCAGGCCTGTCTGTCCCATACCTGTCCATCGCCTCTTCGTACCTGAGACGCGGAAAGGGCTTGAACAGAAGGCGTTTGGATGAGACCTCTCCTACCAAGGCGGTGAACAACTCCTCTGTTAGCTGGAGGACGTCCTCTTGCTCCACGAAAGACATCTCCAGGTCTAGCTGGGTGAACTCCGGCTGCCGATCAGCCCGCTGATCCTCGTCACGAAAACAACGAGCAATCTGATAGTATTTGTCTAGGCCAGCCACCATCAGCAACTGCTTGAGCTGCTGCGGCGACTGAGGAAGGGCATAGAACCGCCCTGGATGGACCCGACTGGGAACCAGATAGTCTCTCGCGCCTTCCGGTGTACTCTTGATCAGGATGGGCGTCTCTATCTCCACAAAGCTCTGAGCATCCAGGAAGCGCCGAATAAAACTGATCACTTTGTGGCGCAGAATGAGTTTCCGTTGCATCGCTGGCCTGCGCAGGTCCAGATACCGATAACGCAACCGTAAAGCTTCATCGCCCGGCGCTTCATCCTCTATGTACAAAGGAGGGGTACGTGCCTCGTTCAGTATCTTGACCGTATCAGCCAGCACTTCAATCTCTCCAGTGGTCATGTCCGGGTTCTCCTGGCCTGCAGGACGACGCATAACCTGGCCTGTTACCTGGAGCACGTATTCGCTGCGCACCTGAGAGGCTATCTGATGCACTTTCTGTGCCCTAGAAGGATCAAACACCACTTGCACAATCCCCTCCCGATCGCGCAAGTTGATAAAGATAAGCCCTCCGTGGTCCCGGCGACGGTGGGCCCAACCGGCCAGTGTCACCTTCTTCCCAACATCTATCGCCCTCAACTCGCCGCAGGTATGAGTCCTAAGCACTGGTCCATCTCCTATACCAACATCTCTTCAAATCAGAACAAGCTGTTCTCGTTGATGGTCAAGGCGAATTTGCAGCCCAGAAAACGCGCTGCCCGCCGACTCATAAGCATCCGAGACATGAAAATCTCAAAGTATTCCGCCACCTTGGACACTTCAGTATCAATATCCAGCTCCAAGGTGATGCTCTTCTTATCACCGTCCACGCGCACGAAGGAACGTTGTACGGCGTAATTGACGCGATCATGAATATCGAAAGAGAGGATATCGGGATTCTGCACCCGTGAGCGATGAACATCCGACTTATCCCCTAAGATCACCGCCGCCGATATCTGGCTGACCGGATCACCCCTCTCCTCCTCGTGATTGCCGATCGCCCCCATTACCAGAGCTATCTCATCGAGATCCGTACCCAGGCGGAGTAGAATATCCCGGGCGATAATCGCACTAGCCCGCGCGTGATGATCGCGATGGATCACATTGCCGATATCGTGAAGATAACCGGCTATCGCCGCCAATTCAGCCGTCCTCTCAGGATGGCCCAGCCGCAGGAGCACATTCTGCGCGATGTTTCCCACCAGGCTGGCATGACGTTGGCCATGCTCTGTGTATCCCAGTATGGCCATCTGCTCGTTTGCATGCTTTAGAAAAGTTACCACTTCCGAATCCTGTTCCAGCACCTTGGCCGTAACGGGAGATTTCAATTTTGATCTATTGCCCATATCTCTCCTACACCTAGAAAGTACTACAAATAGACAATCCGGCCCTTGATTGTCCTCTCATCCACATCCAAGATGCCTACGCTGGGCCTTAACCCAGAGGTGGGAGCCACAGCCCCTGGGTTGAACAGTAGTACCCCATTCCACACCTTTATGTACGGGTGATGGGAATGTCCGAACACTATACAGTCCACGCCCTGGAACTGATCCAGGACATACTTGTAAAGGCCCTCATAGGGAGAAACCCGCATCAACCTCCTTTTTAGGGCACTCCACCACCTGTCCGACCGCTTTTCATGATGCCCATGAATCATGCCGACGCTGCGGTTTCCGAACCTCACGACCTTCTTATCTTCCAGATATCTCTTGGCCTCCGAACTGTCTCTTTCCCCGGCCACGGCCATAGTTATGGTAAAGTTGTCCTCCAGGTGCTGAAGAGTGTCCAGGTGGCAAATATCACCAGCATGAAGGATTATGTCAAGTCCCCGAAAGATCTCCTCTACCTGGGGCGGCAGAGAAGGCATAAGATCGGGTATATGAGTATCAGCGATCACTCCAATCTTCACTTCGCCAAAGACCTCTCCAAACAGACTACTCCCTTCTCAACGGGATACAGCAAACCACAACGTTGGCAACGAAACCCGGCTGATGCCAATGCCAGAGGAGGCTCCAGACACCGGGGGCAACGCAAGATATCCCGCAACTCTTTGCCCCTCTCCTCTGCGAACAAACTGCCATCCTTCCTCGCCCATATGAGATCATAGTATGCCTGCCAGCTCTTAATTTCGACAGAGGTGAAGGAGAGCGAAGCCAAAAGCTCTCGGAGGTGTGCGTCGGAAAAGCTGCGCCCCGGCATCAAAAAGGCATCAAAGCCTATGCGATTGGTAAATAACAGCGTGCCTCCTGGCTTCAGTACTCTGGCCATCTCCCTGAGAACGCGGCACGGGTCGGACATGAACTCCAGCGCCTCGACACAGCTCACCGCATCGAAGGCGACGTCGCGAAAGGGCAGAGTGAGCGCGTCCTTCCAGAGCAAGGTGACCCTATCATCATGGCCAGCGGTCTTTCGCTTGGCCTCCTGCAGCATCCTCAAGGATATGTCCAGACCAATGATGTGGCAGTCGAAATCCAGGCGGCGTAATAGGACCAGAGGCAATCGTCCTGTTCCCGTAGCCACATCGAGGACGAAGGGTTTTGATACCCCCCTCAATGCCCTCTGCAGAGGAACGCCCAAGTCCCGGGCATCCTCTACGGCATCGAAGTCCTTCACACGATCGTAGGTGCTCGCTCCCCTGTCATATAGGAAGGCCACCGCTCGTGAACCGAGATACGCCCCTTCCGTCGCGATGACCAACCAGTAGAAAAACCCTGCTCCTATGGCGGCAAGGGAGAAAAGCAACAAGATCCAGCCTATCATATCGCGGCTGCCACCGCCGTCACGATCATGGCGGCCATGGTGAAAACCTGCACACGCCGCAAATACCACAACCCATCACCGGCGCTAAGGAGGGAGGGCTGCAATAACAGCTGTGGCAACAACAATAGACCAACAGCCCCTGCCAAGATGGGCTGCTTTACAAAAACCAAGACACTCGCGGCGCCTATCTGAGCAACGTTCAGCAAAGCAGCACCGCTGGCCAATCTCCCCGTGCCCAGCAACTGATAGGCGTGAAAAGCCGCCGCGTAGAGGGCAGCCCAAATCAACGGCTTTCCCAGCAAGCTCTTCTCGATGCTGAGGGAACTGAGATCGCCAAAGGTCGCATATCCGATCAACCAGCTGAGCCCGGCCAGAAAAGAACTCGCTAGAGCCAGACGTATAACCTCCTGCGAGCGAGAGACGACAAAGCACAATGCGGCGATCACCAGAGCGATCACCGTCAACAGGAAGGGACCCACACCCAATACGGCTGCCAGAACCAAAGCGAAGAGCGAGCCGAAAATCAGACCAAGGAGGGCACTGCCCGTTTGCGACCATAGGCTAGACCGCCAGCGCGAAAGGTTCTCACTCAGGAACCCGAAGAACCTATAACCCAAGGAACCGGGCAAAGTATAAGGGGGTGCCGACAGGCTGCTTCTCTGTCCAGGGTTTCCTCCCCCACCGACGGCCAAAATCCCAGGATCGGAACTCACCACCGACCAAACCGTTCCCAGGAGCGAATCTACCAATAGAAAGGCAAGCAGAAGCGATATAGCCGTGTGCCAACCGATATCCAGTCCTGCTGAAGCCACAGCGCCACAGAGAAGAGCCCAACCGGGGCCCAGCCAGATCTGCGACCGGGCGAAGCTGGCCTCAAGGTTTAACAAACGTCCCTGGATTGATTCACTTCCTGGTTTCTCCACTTGCGATGTATTCCTATATTTCGTATCCCGTGCTGTCTTATTATAACATAAAGCGGAGAAGTTCCCAAACGTTCTCAGGGTTTTGCGTACATATTCCTGGAATGATATAATAATCCCAAGCCTGTAGTAAAGGACAGGAAGATGGCCTTCGTCTCTGCTGTCATCGATCTACTCACCGAACCCCAAGGGGGGTTCATATACCATTTACTGATCCTGCTCATCATAGAAGCCGCGCTGGGGATGGCTCTCACTGAATGGCGTCGCAGCCACCGAAGAGGAGCGCTTCGCATCCTGATAGCCTTCGGCAGCCTCCTACTTATGAGAGCGATACTGGCGGGCATGGAGGTGCTGAAACAGCTCGGAGCGCTGCCCTCTCCCACGACCCTGATCATCGTTCCTCCTCTCGAAGGCCTCTTCACCATTGTAGGCACCGGTTTCCTTTGCTGGGCCTTCTTGGTCCCACCATCCACAAAATCCCGGGTGCCCGATGTGCTGCTCACTGTTAACAGCTCCGCCGGATTGTTAGCATACGCTGTACTAGTCCCTTTGTGGTACATAGATCTCCAGGCGAATCCAAGCCTTTATCCATACTATACCTTGCACTGGCAAGATAGCTTGTGGGGGGCTTGGCAAGCGGTACTACTCCTACTGGCCTGTGTCCTTTGCCTGGTACGAAAGATCGAACAGAGAGAACTCCTATTCGCGGCCTTTGGCGCCCTCCTTGTCGGAAACCTGCTGCATCTGATGCTTGTCTACCCTCAAGAGCCACCCCACATACCCGTTTGGACACGACTGGGAGAGATAGTCGCTTTCCCGCTCCTCGTGGTGGTCGTCTATCGCATCGTCAACAAAGAACGGCCTTCCGTCACCGAGGAACTAGATGTAGCCAGTGTCAGCTCACTGCGACAGACGCAGGAATTGAGTCTGCTGATCCAGACCAGTCGAACCGTCAGTGACTCCCTCGACTTGGATACGATTCTTGAGAACGTAGCCAAGAGCGTGGTGCTCGCTCTCGATGCCGACCACTGTGTGATCATTCTCAAGGACGAGGCAGGGAAGGACAAGATGCAGCTTGTAGCTTCCCACGACGCACACGATGCAAAGGCAAAGTTGAAGGGCAAAGTGCGCTTCTTCTTGCAGGAACAACCTTTGATTAAGAGAGCGGTGGACAGAAAGAGCCAGTTTCTTCTTCGGGATACACGGGGCGACCCTGCGGCCAAAGCCCTGCACACCATCCTGGGACTGAGCGATGGTGGACCACTCATGATCCAACCGCTCTTTCTGCAAGATGAACTACTCGGTGTGATCGTCCTAGCCAACAACAGGACGAAGGCAGTCTTTTCTGCCGCCCAAGGTAGCATCTGTCAGACCCTTGCGGCTCAAATGGCTCTAGCCATCAGGAATGGCCAACGGTATCAGGCCCTAAGTAACGAGGTAGCAAGGCTGAACCGCTCGTTGCGCGGCGAGCAAGCGGATGCTCTGCGCACCAAGCAGTTCATCCTGGAGAATGTCGTTGACGGAATCATTGTCAGTAACGAGACCGATAAGGTGGTCACCGCCAACAGTGCAGCGCAAAGAATCCTGGGGATGGACAGCGAGAGCCTGATCGGTAAAGATGTTCGAGACATACTGGGTGGCTTGTCCTGGCAGAGGGAGGCCGATTTGGAAGCAGGTGGTTCAGCGAGCGTGGTCAAGATAGACGAAGGAAGCGAGATCCCCCCGCTTCAGACTGTATCCACAATCGGTGGGAAGAAAGTCAGAGCCAATATGGTCCCCGTCATGGTTGACGGCGATAAGTTCTGGGGCATCGTAACCACGCTCCGCGACATAACCGAGGAGAGCAGGACGGAGGAAACTAAGACCCGCCTTATTACCAATATATCTGAGGAACTACGCACGCCCCTGACCTCTATCAAAAGCTATAGCGATATATTGCTGGCAGAGGTGGCGGGCATGTTGACAAGAGCTCAGGGAGAATATCTGCAGAAAATCCAGACCAATGTGGAACGTATGCAAGAGATGCTGGACAACCTGTACGAGGTCACCGCCGTAGACACCACCAGGGTCAGAATTCAAGCACGACCCTTCGATGTAGAGAAAATCATGTATCAGGCCGTGAATCAGACTAGGCAGGAGATGATCGCCAAGCAACTGAAACTGAGTTTCGACCTCCCTGACGAGCTACCGGTCGGGCATGGAGACCCAGCTAGTGTGCAGCAGATATTGGTGAATCTGCTCCACAACGCTTTCGATCTCAGTCCTGCTGGCGGCAATGTGGATATCAGAGTCACAATAGAGCCAGGTACTGAGTGGCAGACACCCGGAACCAAGCGGCCCAGATACCTGGTCATCTCCATCAGC
>JBFFDV010000047.1:0-12262 GCA_041559215.1 Anaerolineae bacterium
GACCAGGATAGAAGACACCCTGGAGAGATTAGGCGTCCTTTGCGATATGAAGTTCACGGAGCGGAAAGGGCATGGGATGGAGCTTGCGGCTCAAGGCGTGGCGCAGGGGTATGGGACTATAGTAGCCGTGGGTGGCGATGGTACGGTCAACGAGGTGGTGAATACGGTCGTCGGCACAGAAACAGCAGTTTTCTCCGTTCCCTTGGGCGCTGGAAACGATTTCCTGAGGAGTTTAGGGATCAGGACATGGAAAGAGGCGTGTCGTGTCCTGGCTGAGGGGGGTTTCACCTACATAGATCTCGGGCTGGCGGAGTACCGGGATGATAATGGGCGGTTGCAGCGGCGCTATTATGCGGTCCTGGCGGATGCAGGCTTCGGCTCCGAAGTGGTGCATAATACCCCGCGGCGGATCAGACATGCCCTGGGAGGTAACTTGGGATATGTGGTCAGCGTGTATCGCACCGCCACGCAGCGAGGGCCTCTCGCGCACCAGATGAGAGTGACGGTGGACGGGGAGTTACGGTACGATGAAAGGCTCCTGCTGGTGGAGGCTCTCAACGGGACGCATGCTGGGGGTGGGCTCAAGGTGGCACCGAAGGCGAAGCTGAACGATGGTTTGCTGGATGTATTTCTCGTCCGGGAGCTGCCTTGGCTGAAGGTCTGGGCGCTCTTCCCGAAGATCTATCGCGGTACGCACATCGAGCACGAAAAAGCAGAATACTTCCAGGCCAGGGAAGTGGAGGTTGAAGCGGAGGAGAGCATCAGGATAAGTGTGGACGGTGAGGTAATCGGCTACGCCCCTGTAAAGTTCAGCATAGTCCCCGGCGCGCTGAAAGTCAGATGCCCACCATCTCACCGGACTGAGGGTACTAGGTTGTCATTCTGAGTCGGAGCGTAGCGGAGGCGAAGAATCTCGCTCCTGCTAACGAGCATTGTCCAGACAAGGAGCGAGATTCTTCCCATCGGCTGGGCTCCCTTCGGCTTTGCTCAGGGCGAGCAAGGACAGGCGTCGCTCCGCTTCTGAGAATGACGGGTGATCTAGTCACGCTAGCTGCAGGCTAGTGGTTTTTCATGACCAGCGGTGCATAGCTGTCAAAGGTGTAATCCACCCTAAACATGTAGCTCTTCAACTCCTTACCGGAGTTCGCCGCTGGCAGATCCAACACCAGCGCGTAGCCATAAACGCTGTTGTCCACAACGGCAAAATCCTCGTCGGCTGCAACCTCCTTGACGAAGGTACCCACTTCAGTATCGGACAGGGTTATGGGCACCACGAAATCTGAGGTAGCTGTGTCGGTCACTGTGCTGCGAACGACAAGGAAGGCGAAGTCCTTGGCGTCGTCGTCGTAGCCATAGGCAACCAGCTTAGTTATGCGCGCTCCCTGGGGTAGATGGAGCCCTGCGGCGTAGAGTGTGTAGCCTAATGGATGGATAGTTGACTCCTGGGTTGTCGAGAGCCCCTCCCAATCCAGGTATCCGATTGTGGAATCGGCCGGGAGCATCTCCACTGCAGTTACGGAGTAGTACCCGGGCCCTCCGGGCACCGGCGCGGGCGCAACTTGGGCAGAACTGCTCCCCTGGGCGCTGAGTACGCCTGCCTGTTCCACTGGGGACGGGACTGCTGCCACGGAGGAAGCCGCCCAGAGCACCAGCAACAGAACCGCCATCATTATCGCATTTGTGGCCAGCACAATACCGATCACTTTTCTCGTTCTCATTTTCTCCATCCTCCTTCTTTTTCTAAATGTTCCCGGTGGAGATTGTACTCGGACCCTATGATTCTGTCAAGGGCAAGTGATGTTACGATAAGACCTCTCTGGGGTTGATGCGTAGCGGCCAGACGACTCCTTTCCGGTCGTTGGAAACAGTCCCTTTGAATTTTCTTATCAGCGTGATATGATGTATGTAGCTAGGGAGCCGCCCTGGCAGTCCTCAAAGGACGAGGCTGCAAGTGTTAAGTGCCTTTGCGTGAATCTAGGAGATTTCAGGAAGATAGGGGTGACGAAATGCAACAGGAGGAAAGGTCGGGAAAGTTCCAGACCATCGTAGCCGTGTTGATAGCTCTGGTTGCTGTCAGTGCAGCGGTGGTGGCTTGGCGGTCCGCTATGGTTTCCAGCGCGGCCTCGGATGCCCACGAGGAGGGGATTATCAACACGGTCAAGTGGGAAGCAGCCGCCACGGAGGATGTGAGATACCTGTATCAGGAAGCCGATTACGCCAACATGTATGTGAGCTTGATGGAGCGGGCCGATCTCCTCAACGAGCAGGCTACCCGGTTTTTGGGAGAAGGCAAGGCAGATGAAGCTCTGGAGGCTCAAGCTCAGGCTCTGGTGTATCAGACCCTCGCCAGCAACCTGGCAGGCTTCAGCCCCATGACCACCGACTCGAGGTACCGAGGAGAGGATGGTACTTTCAACCTAGAGGCGCGGCTTGCCGACTTGCGAGCTGAGAACCAGGATCTGGTTGATCTGGACCCTGCAGCGAGCTTCAACGAGGCCGACAAACGGCTCGCCGAGTCGCGGGTTTTGACGGCCATGATCGTCTTCCTGACAGGAACTCTTCTATTCTATACATTGGCGGAGATTATTGAAAGCCGTCTTAAATACGTTTTCGTCGCAGTGGGCAGTATGACCTTCCTGGGCACGCTGGCGGCCGTGACGATCGCCGAAGCGTATTTCTTACTGTTTTAGTGTTATCTCTTATTTTTATTGCCGCGGGCTGTAAGGTAATACCCTGTGGGGGAGCAAATCATGGAACAGCTGGAGAAGCCTGTAGAGGAAAAGCCGAGAGGCAGATTTCGATTCCTGGTGACTGTTCTGATCATTCTGGTGACCATGCTTGGGGCTTTTGTCGCCTATCTGCAAACGGACGCCTCGATCAAAGAAGACAAAGCGATCCAGAGGAGCCAGGAGTTATCCATCAGAACCATGGGAGAGATCCTGCGTAGCGGCATGGACACTTCCCATGACTTGAGGATCAGCACCGACTACACCGTATACATGATGGAGTCGGTGATGCAGCAAATGGTCGCCCAACAACTTCGCGCCGAAGGGCAAGATGAACTGGCTGTGAGATTTGAGAACCAGGCGGCTGTCTGGGAAGCCTTAGCCAACTACCTACGGCCTTTCAGCGTCCTGCTCAGCGATCCTCGTTATGCGACGGGGGACGAGTTCGCTCCCGACGCTGCGCAATATCTCGCAGACTCCAGTGCTGCGGCCATGGCCATGCTAGCGGAGCAAAACGAGGCTGCCGCTCAGGCGGATTTGTGGGGCAATAAGGCCGATTTGTATGTCTCGGTATTGACTGTACTGGCCATCTCCCTGTTCCTGTACGGCCTTTCTCTGGCCCTGAGCACCTGGATTAGATATCTATTCGCCCTGGTGGGCACCATCGTCGCTGGAGCCTGCGCTCTCTGGACTCTTGTCATCCTCATCGGCTGATGGGGAGCATAGCTCTCTGCACAGCCGAGCCCATTGTTCGACGCTCAGTTCCTGAGCTCGTTGCCTCTCGCTGAGACCGCAGCGGCGCAGCGCCTCGACAACTTCCTCCACCGGTAGGTTCAATCCTTGCGAGAGGGAATTGCGCAACTGTTTGCGCCGCTGAGCGAAGCCTGCACGCACCACATCGAAGAAGGCTCCCACATCATCCACCGGTGTGGGGGGCTGGTCGTATAGATCAATGCGCACCACGGCAGAGCTTACGCCAGGGGAAGGATAGAAAGCGCCGCGCGGCGCATGAGCGACGATGCGAGGCTGACCGTAAAACTGCACGCTGACCGCCAGCAGGCTCATTTTCCCAGGCCCGGCCACCAACCTCTGAGCCACTTCTCTTTGCACCGTTACTATCATAAGGGATGGCTTTCGCTTGGCTTCCAGAAGATGACGCAGGATGGCCGAGGTGATATAGTAGGGCAGATTGGCGACCACTTTGTAAGAGGTAGAGATCAAATCGGCAGGCTCGATGGCCAGTATGTCGCCCTGCACTATCTCCACATGGGGATAGGGAGCCAACATGCGTTGCAACAGAGGGATCAGGCGCTCGTCCAGCTCCAGGGCGATGACTCGTCCGGCACGCTGCGCCAGGGCCCAGGTCAGTGTCCCCAACCCGGCTCCTATCTCCAGAACAACGTCCTCTTCGCCTATCTCAGCCGCGGCGACGATGCGTTGCAATAACCCCTTGCTGATAAGGAAGTTCTGTCCCAGCCCCTTTCGAGGCTTTATGTCAAACTTCCTGAGCAGGCTCCTCACCGCCGAGGGTCGGAGTTCGCTATCATCCACGGCTCTTACCTCTCCCGGGGGTAGGAGGGCAGGATCCATCGTATGCGATCGGGAGTGGGCACGGGCGTGAGGAGGTATACGTCCACCCACCAATGCCAGGGGGGAGGCCACTTGTCATCATCGTAGCAGAGGTCAATGTGCTTACCGTGAACGCCCTTGTCGGCAGCCAGGCCAAACCCATAGTCGGGCACATACATCCTCGTGCCAAAGGCGATTACGTCTGGATCGACAGCGATGATCCCTTTGCGAGCCGGCTTACCAGTATAAGTCCTGCCGAACCAGGGCGCATCGCGCGGCGTACCAGCGGTGGAGGCGGTATAGGCAGTCGCATAAGCTCTGAAATGCCGCCAGTAGGTTATCTTGCCATCGGGGGTCTGTATTTCGCGTATGACGATCTTGGTGCCGTAGGCGATGATCTCGGTAGTGGGCGGAGTCTCCACCCATTCTTCCTCGGTGACCCGTTCCGTCTCGACGCCGTTTTCATAAACTACGCGCACTAAGCGCCTCTTCACTCCTGGGGCGCCAGCTTGATCCAGGCGGCGGTTATCCAGTTCAAAGGTGTCGTCGGGTTGCCAGACGGTCTCGAAGGGTATAGGCTCTTCCTCGAGAACCACCTGTTCCTCGACCCTGATCACCTGGATGGCCATGTCCTCGTAAACTTCGCCCCCCTGCTCTGGGATCGTATAATCCTTGTCAACCAGTTCGATGGATTCCTGCCTCAATACCGCCTCTACCGTATCCCCGTGGCTGCGGGTTTTGATACGGCGACCGTCAGCGAAAATGACCAGGGGCCTGGAGCGGTCGATGTAGATCCGCATTCCAGCGGAGACCCAGGTTCCTAGGCTGGGGGTCACCCCATCTCCCAGATAGAGAATGATGCCCTCGTTGAACAGGGTCTGTCCCACGGTTGCGGCGGTAGTTTGCACAGTGATGGGCACCCCATTGTCGTACACCGTGATGGGCACGGCACGGCGAACCACCAGCCTCAGCGGCAGTTGATGCAGGAGTTCGGCAGGATGAGGACGAGGGTTGCCTCCCTCCCGATCCGATAGCAGGTCTACGGGTAACGGTGCTTCCAGATCGGTATCTTGTCCCTCGACGATGACTTGATCGTAACGATTGACAGTTATCCCCGCCTCGCGCAGGAGATCAGCCAGCGTACGGCAATGGGTGCGAATCTCCAATATTCGGCCGTCAACTTCGATGCTGACCGGGAGGGCTTTTCGAATGACGATGGGCTCGTTGTCTTCCAGAGGCGCATCCAGTGGGGACATGATGATGTCTTCGGGAGCGAGTTGGATGCCCAGCTCGTCTAACAGCGCGGCGACGGAGGTTTGATGGGTGCGGGTCGTAAGGCGATAGTCATTGATAATGAGGGTGACCTCCCGTTGTGTGGAGACATAGGCGGTGATCATGGCGCTACCCGCGATGAGGAGGAGTATGATAGCCACCAGCCCGGCTCGGGAGGGCCAACGTAGCGGCGGCAACTTGTGCCTCGCCGCTTTTTCTCTATGTGGTTCGGCCAAGGTGGTGCCTGATGACATAATTGGAACCCAAATTGAGCTGGCTTATCTCACAAAAAAGGGGCGAGTACCTGCGCCCGTCCCTTTTCACTGTCTTATAGAGCGGTCGTGCACCCCCTTCGATTCGGGTCTCCCGGCTTACCGGGGCCAGTTAGCTCCAACCAGGTATCCCTGCGGCGCCCAGAAGTGACTACTTACCGCTGCTTCCTTCCGGACCTGACGGGGTTCATAGGCTTCTGCCGCGCAGGACCCGGCCTTCATCGCCACTTTTCCCCAGCAGTTTCGCAAGACCACGGAACCTCGAGAGGGTCTTCGACCCCGCTATAGCGGATTGCGGGTACAGGGCACCGCTAGCTCCCCATCTAGCACGACCGCACTTTATAATACCTTAAGTTGTGTAAGAAGTCAAGACGGAGAGGGCGGGATTTGAACCCGCGAGGCTCATCGCCTACACGATTTCCAATCGTGCGCACTAGACCGGACTATGCGACCTCTCCATCCAAGTTTGATTATAGCATCGAAACCCCATTCCTTCAAGTCTCCACAAAGGGTGTTTGCGCAGCGATTGGGTGCAGGCTCTAAGATACGGGGGGGGAATGAAGGACGAGGGGATGCCCTTCGACGGGCTCAGGGCAGGCCCCTCGCGCTCCCCGGGCTCTTGCTGCGCAACGCCAAGGCTGCGGTTCCCCTGTAACATCTTTGTCCCCATAGAACTGGCGAGGGGGTATCCTGCCGTGCACAGGAGACCTCCGATGTCATTATGTGCGGTGCGCCGGGTCGGAAAGACGCGTCAAGCCTGCGCTTGCTGCTTCCTGGATCCTACCTCGCCTGCTGGGTGGTTTCCAGGCTCAGGATCTGGCCTGTCGGGCTCCAGAACCCTTCTTGTCCGTTGATCTCGTACCTGCCATGGCCCCTGAGATACACTCTGCCGGTGCCGGAGGCGGTGAACTCGACCAACCCGCCCGTCATCCAGACGGTCATGTGCTGGCCTGAGGCCTTGATAGTTCCTCGCCAGCCCCAGAAGAATGTGGCTCCGCTGGGGGCCTCCCACCTGTGCCCACGGCCGCTGGCCTCTAGCGTCTCAGTGTTGTTGATCCAGACAACGCCTGCGCCGTGAACCTCTAGCTCGATCTCACCGTCGCCACGGAGTATCGCCAGGCCTACCCCCTTCGCCCAGATGGTGCCGGTGCCGCTGATCTCGCCAGCGCTGGCTGTGGAGACCAGACCCAGACTCAGCGCCAGCAGCATGGCTAGCAGGATTATCGTTCTCTTTTTCATTTCAGCACCTCCAATGCTTGTTGTAAAGCTTGTACTGGGCTCGGGAGGCCTCCCCTAAACCCACCTGTATTATCCGCGTTTTGTATTACACCAGCACTATCGGCTTGTAAAGGCTTTGTAAAAAAGCAAAAGGGTGGATCACATGGTCCACCCTTTCAATCTCGTAGGTGGGAGGTGCTACTCGGCTTGCGCCTGCTTCTTAGCCTCCTCCGACGCCAGCATCCTCCGCAAGACCTTACCCACCATCGTCTTAGGCAGTTCGTCGCGGAACTCGACGTAGTAGGGTATCTTATACCTGGCCAGCTTATCTCTGCAAAACTCCCTGATCTCGTCCACAGTGGCGGTCTCACCGGGCTTCAGCACGACCCAGGCCTTTACCGTCTCGCCCCGCTTCGGGTCAGGGATGCCAGCCACGGCTGCCTCCGCAACCTTGGGATGCTCGTACAGGACACCCTCCACCTCGCTCGGATAGACGTTAAGGCCGCTGGCGATGATCATGTCCTTCTTGCGATCCACGATGTAGAAGTACCCGTTCTCATCCATCAGGGCGATATCGCCGGTGTAGAGCCAGCCTTCGCGCAGGGCGATTGCCGTTTCATCCGGCATGTTCCAGTACTCCTCCATCACATTTGGTGATCGAAGGACTAGCTCGCCAATCTCGCCGACCGGAAGATCTTTGGTGCCCGTCTCCACATCGACTATCTTGGACTCGACATCCGGCAGTGGAAGGCCGATGCTGCCTTCTATGTTCATCCCGTACATCGGATTGCAGTGAGTAGCTGTGGGGGCCTCGGTGAGGCCATAACCTTCCACCAGCCTACCCCCGGTCAGGTCTTCAAACTCCTGTTTCACCGCCATGGGCAAAGGTGCCGACCCGCTTATGCAGGCTCTGATGGATTTGACATCGTACTTGGCGATATCGGGGTGGTGGTTGATGGCGTTGTACATGGTGGGCACGCCCATGAAGAGCGTCGGTTTGTACTTGTTGATGGCCTTCAGCAGCGCGTCTATGTCCCGGGGGTTGGTCACCAAGACCATGCTCGCAGTGATGGCCATCGACCAGGCCATGGTAGCCACCATACCGAAGACATGGAAGAGAGGAATGGCTGCCAGATGGACCTCCTCTGTTATCTTCACGTCGGGCAGAAAGGCGCTCGCTTGGAGCGCGTTGGCTACCAGGTTGCGATGGAGGATCACCGCCGCCTTGGGAACGCCAGTTGTGCCCCCGGTGTATTGGAAGAGGGCTATGTCGTCAGGGCCGACATCAACCTTTGGGTCGTCGGGGGGATACGTCTCCAGCAAGTCCTTCAGCCAAAGATCACCTTCAGCCAACTCGACCCGATGTCCTCCCTTCTTCTCCATGGCGAGTGTGAAGAGCAATCGGTCGATGCCGCTGAGGTGCTCCTTGATGTTGGTGACGATGATGTTCTTCGCTTTCGTCTTGGCCTGCACCTGCTTTACCACTGGGTAGTAAAGGCTGAGAACGAGCACCGTGTCGGCCGCGGAGTCTTTGAACTGATGCTCCACCTCTCGGGGCGAGTAGAGCGGACTAGTGGCTACCACAATCCCCCCAGCCTTCAGGATGCCGAAGTAGCTGATGACGAACTGGGGGCAGTTGGGCATGTAGAGAGCCACACGATCGCCCTTCTTCACTCCCAGGTCGATGAGGGCGTTAGCCAATCTATTGGTCAGATTGTTCAGTTCTTTATAGGTCAGCTTGGTGTCCCCGAACCTGCCCGGGAGGATGGTAGCGATGTTGTCAGGGTACTTCCTGGCCGACTCCTCCAGGAGCCACTGCAGCGGCACATCCGGATATTCAAGGGTATGGGGAACGCCTTCGTCGTAGTTCTTCAGCCATGGTTTCTCCATCGTTTACCTCCTTCATAATCCGTCTAGGCCTTCCCCCGAAGCTCTATAAAGACACCTTGTCATGGATTGCACGGGAGAAGCGGCCTTCACCTTGTTTGTCTCCATTATAAACGAATGCTGAACGTTCGTCAAGGGAGAATGCCCTTCTGAAGCAACTTCTATGAGGTTTTGACGCCGAGTCTTGACAGAGGAGGGAGAATGGCCTACAATAAGAGTGCGGTAAAGCCCTCTGATTACGAAAGCGAGGCAGCGAGATGTCGAACTCCCATCCTTTAGTGAAGCTGGCCAGAGATACCGTAGAAAATTACATCCGCAGGGAGAAGGTGGTGGACGTACCTCCCGAGGAGGAGTTGACGCCCGAGATGAGGCAGCAAGCGGGAGTCTTTGTCTCGATCAAGAAGAGGGGGCAGTTGAGGGGCTGTATCGGTACTATAGAGCCCGTTGAGGAGAACGTGGCCCAGGAGATCATCCGTAATGCTATCTCCGCTGCCACCCGTGATCCCCGCTTCCCACCCATCAGCCCCGAGGAACTGGACGATCTGGATATCTCCGTCGATCTGCTCACCACCCCTGAATCCATCGACAGTCTGGAGCAGTTGGATCCCGAGCGGTATGGCCTGATCGTGCAGTCGTTGGAGAATCCGTGGAAGCGAGGGCTGCTCCTGCCTGATTTACCGGGCATCCAAACCGCGGAGGAGCAGTTTCACCACACCAAGGTGTACAAAGCTGGGATCGTGGATGACGACGAGCCGATACAGATGTACCGCTTCGAGGTGATAAGGTACAAGTAGATTTCTGCGACACCTCAGAGCGGTATCGAAGCCCGGCAATGGGATCCTCTACAGCAGGCGCTGAGCCAGACTCCTCTTGCTCGCGCAAAATGGCTTCGGACTAGCTCATCCCCATGTGAAATAGCTGAAGATCATCCCTATTGCTGTCCAAAGACAACAACACGCAAGAAAAGCGATCAGGCAGCCGATACCTACCCAGAGCCAAGCGCCGCGGACCATCTCTTTCTACACCTCCCTTGTTGTTAGTGTGAACTATGTCGAAGTTCTTCCAGGTTGCTGCGATGCCCAAACCGACTTCATGAAAAAGCTGGGCTTTGGCTATCTACCCTAGACGGCTTGACTGGACACGGTGTGTTTGATCTCGTGTCTGCTGACCCCTTCGCCTAGAATCCCCTGTTCCCCGTACTTTGCGAATAGATGTCCCCAAGGTGTGTTCTCTCGCCAGCGACGATAGATGTTGCGCTCTTTCAAGGGCCAGTGGACGTAGTCGTGATTGATCTCGGAGACCAGGATGGGGATATTCACCAACGGCGTACGGAAGATGAGCTTCTGAAGCACCCTTGTGGGCCCGTACCATGAGAGCCAGCCTAGGAACTTATGGAAGGATTGCCCCACCTCGAAGTGCCAGTTCTCGTTGCTGATATCATCGCCCACTAGTTCGATCTGACTGACATGGCCGATGCCCAGCCCTCGCTCGTGAGCCAGACGGATGTAATCAATAGAGAGCGGGTCAAAGCCCATCATCTTGGCCGCAACCGCATCAATGGCGACCTGATCGGCGCTAGCCAGGATGACATTCTTGACCTCTGGCGTCATGGTGCGTGGGCCTGGTCCGTTTCCAGCTGTGGTTCCGTCCATCACGGCAAAGATGCCGGGATGGATCTCCCGCTGGATCGTGAGCAGATCAACCAGCGTCTGGTGGATCCAAGAGTGGGTATAATGGCGGTGGGTATGGATCAGTCCCCCAAAGGCGTTCTTCATGGCGCCAGTGGTGGTGGTGTAGATATGGCATTTGACAGTCGGCAGATGCACTATGTTCTTGCCGAAGAAATAGTCCGGTATCTGGATGCCCTCGGGGTAGATCTGGTCCAGCACCAGCATCTCACCCTTGGGCATGTAAGGCACCCAGGTCATATCTTCGTCCTTGAAGTTGTAAAGGACCGGGATGCAGTAACGGCGGAAGATGGGTGAATAAAGGTTCAGGTCTTCACCCTTGAAAGCGTTGATGACCACCGTCTCGTTCTGCACGCAGGAGAGGTCGGTATAGCCCGCTTTTCGGAGGGCCATTATCGTGCCTTCCAGTTGCCAGGGCGTGGTATTGGCGCTGGGGAAGGGGTAATGCCAGGAGATGTTGTCTTTTAGGATGGTTGTGGCCTCCGGGTCGAGGCAATCCATCACGCCGGCCAGTTCCAATAGCCGTTCATAATCCTGTAATACCGTTTCCGGTCGCGTGAACAATACCGCGACTTTCGAGCGACTCGTCATCAGATCAACCACTCCTCTTATTCATTTGCGTTGTTTCTAATGTTACCCACATAGCCTGTGTAGGTCAAGTTCAGGAAGTCTTGACAGATACCAGCCCTAAACACCGTAAGGGCGCGGCCTGCCGTGCCCCTACGTTAATGGCATTTCACAGACTGTCGCTTCTGAGCAGTAGTGGCGCTATACAAAACGACAGACTTTCTCCAAGCAAGTGGCGTGGCTTTGAATGGCATTCTTGATTAGGGAGAGGGGTACCAATCTTTCAGCACCATCAACGCCAGGAGCGTGATCCACTTGCTGGGCCCGCCACGGGAGCGCCAGTCCAGATCCACCAGGAGCTTGCCCGTGAGGACGTGAGCGCTCTTCCAGGCCGTTATCGACTCCTGGCCTTGGCGTTTCAACTCCTTTCTCTGGCCAGCGATGAAATGGACGGCTGGGAGTAGCCGCTCATCACCTGCATAGCCGGCCGCATCGAGGGCCAGCATAGCCTCTAGGATGTCGGAGTGATAGCTGCGAGGGAAGGAGAAGCGGAACCAGTGGTCGCTGATCTTGCCTTTTGGAGTGGGATACTCGGCATGAGCCAGGTCGCCATCGGCGAGGAATTCGGCAGTCTTGTGGATCGCGCTCTCGATTTCGGATGTGCGAGCATCCTCGGGCACTTCCACCAGAGCGCGCAGCGCTTTGACGGCTCCCCAGGCACAAGGCAGATCCTTGTTGAAGCGACATTCGTAGTTGTCGGCTTGGACCACGGTGACGAGGAAGTTCAGGCCCCGTTGGACACGCTCGTCATCCCCGTACCCCAGGCGTAACAGGGCTCTGACTGTCTGGCCCTCCATGCACATGAGATTGCCAGAGTACTTGCCCAGATTAGGGAAGGAACCGTCAGCTGCCTGCATAGTCTTCAGCACATGGTCTACCCCTCGCCTGATGCGCTCATCATTACCCTCGGTTCCCAATTCGGCTAGAAAGATGAGTTGCCAGATGCTGCTCTTATACAGAGGGTTATAAGCGTTCTCCTCTTCGAGCCAACTGCCATCGGGTC
>JBFFDV010000048.1:0-12204 GCA_041559215.1 Anaerolineae bacterium
AATGTCATGCTGACGGATTAGGAAGTATTTTCCGTATCTTTCCAGAAAGGGGTGACCTCCCTTCGCGCCGACCCAGTAGGTGAATATGGAGCCAATGGTACATCCTACAGCGCCCCACCAGCCAGCCCAAAAGGTGTGCCAGACAGACAAGCCCTTCGCCTGGATCAGCATCCAGCCGGCCAGGGGCATCGTCACCTCACTGGGCAGGAGAACGCAGGCGCTCTCGATAGCCATCGCTGCGACGATCCCAGCCCACCCTATTGCCTGGATCAGGTTTTGCAAGAATAGCACTATCTGGTGCTCAATCGCTTCCAATACTCTATCCTCCTTGTGGTGAATAGTAGGCAGATTATATCATCGGGGATACATTTCCGCAATGGTTGCCTTCAGAGGGCTTTGCGCAGCAACAGCCCGGGGAGCGCGAGGGGCCTGCCCTGAGTGAAGTCGAAGGGTGTCCCCTCGCCCCTCATTTCCCCGTACATATCGCGGCTTGCGACCAATGGCTGCGCAAGCCTAGGAGAAGAAGGTTGTGAGGAGCTACGATACGCGATAGCGGGGTTGGGAAGAAGCTAAGGTCTGGGCCAAGGTTGCTAACTGACTCATATTGGCTAGGCTCAAGGAGACTCCATGATCACTCAACTCCCTGTACCCCATGCCCTTGAAAAGCCGATAACTGGCTACTCGGCACATCTCATCGTATAGTTCCGGCCACTCGTTGCCGCGTCGCTCCAGGCAAAAAGAGATGAACTCTGCAGCCAATGGGTTGTCTTCAACCACCATCGATATCTCCAAAGACAGGCCATCAGATAGCAATGAAAGGAACCGATGCACGTCGGCTTCCCCCCCGTTTGACGCGTGCAACTATTATACCACAGACTTACAACATTATACCACAGATTGGGCCGATTCTACCTTAAAGATTAGGGTATATTACCTTAAAAATTTCTTCGGTTTCTATAGCGAAAAAACGCTGCATTTTTGGGCACAGAGGCTTGACGTGTTATAATACCTCAGGCCTGACACAAAGGAGACGAGCATGAATTCGACCCCGCGATACAGTGCAACGTGGAGTGCCTTGGTGCTGATGATGCTCATGCTGGGAGGGGTACTTCTCAGCAGAGGTGCCAGGGGCGAACCCATCTGTGGTATACATACAATCCGTGCGGACGATAAGGCCCTGTCATTGATCCATGAAGCTGGCTGCTCCTGGGTGGTACAACTCTTCAACTGGTCAGAGATAGAGCCATTGCCAGGGGAGTATTTTTGGGAGTATCCTGATGCCGTGGTCCGGGCCTGTCAGCACTATAGGTTGAACCTAGTCGTTCGACTCGATCATCCGCCCGGCTGGGCTACATCCTCCACCAGAGACAGCCCGCCAGTTGATGCGGATGCCTACGCGGATTTTGTCGCTGGCGTGGTGGAACGATATCGGGGGCAGGCGCGAGCCTACATTATCTGGAACGAACCCAATCTCGCTCAGGAGTGGGGCGGGCAGCCAGCTGATCCAGGGGTCTATGTGGAGTTGCTAAAGGCCGCTCATGCCGTAGTCAAGGAGGGCGATCCTGGGGCCTTGGTGGTCAGTGCCGGTCTCGCCCCGACCAACCATAGAGATGGGACGGCCATGGACGACCGTATCTACCTCCAAGGCATGTACGACGCTGGGGCTGGCGAGGCTTTCGACGTCCTGGGCGCTCATCCATATGGATTCGCGTATCCGCCCCAGGATCCGTATCATGCCCACCAGAGCCTCAACTTCGCCCGCCTATTGGACCTGCGAGAGATAATGGTGCGGAACGGCGACCGTCACAAGCCAATTTGGGCTACTGAGGTAGGCTGGACTATCAGAGTTGCAGATGAGGAGCACGCCTGGCTTCAGGTCAGCGAAGAGCAACACGCCAACTACCTGAGAGGGGCTTTCGAGAAAGCCGGAGACGAATGGCCTTGGTTGGAGATGATCGTTGTCTGGAACCTCAGTGCCGGCTTACACCCCGACGATGAGAAACGAGGATATAGCATCGTGGACAACGCCTATGAGCCTCGTCCGGCCTATGATGCTCTGGCAGCGATGCCCAAGAGGAGGTTCTCCGGACTAGGCGTCTGGGCACAGCCTGACGACAGCACAGTGGAAATCCTGGCCCCTGATGTGGTAGTTCGCCTGGGTGACGTGGATACCTTCCACCCTCACTGGGCGCGAATCTACGGTGGTCAAGCCCCTTCTCGCCGCTGGAGCGGAGAGTTCTACATAGATCACCCTGGCAAGGCCCCCTGGAGACTTACGATGGAGATCATGCAAGTGGAGGAGCAAGGCAATTTGGTGATCATCAATGGGCAACCTCTGCAGCCGATGACCATTCCCTTGCGGGGTAAACTGGACTTCGCCTCCAGTTGGAGCATGGCCTTCTTGGACGTCCCTCCTGAGCTGTTACGACCCGGACGCAATACTATTGAGATAGCCGTCAGCCCCCGTTTGCCGGTGTACCAGGACAGGCACGCCCACTTCGAAAGCCTGCAATTCCGTAACCTGCGACTGGTGCCCTCTTACTGATCCCAATCCTCCAGGCCACCTGACGCCTCACCTATCCGCGCCTGTTCCAGACCGGCAGCTACAGGTTCCGATCGGAATACCCCCATCGCCGTCCCTACCCACACCCTCCCCTGCTTCTCATCTATCACTATGGCGTAGATACTCATCCCTGCGAGCCCGGAGGGTGTCCAATGCTCGCCAGCGTCGGCGCTCCAAAAGAGGCCGTGGTGTTCGGTCCCTGCATAGAGAGTATGTGGAGCAGTCGAATACAGGGCTAGGGTCGTCACCGTCACCTGTCCCATGCCCTCCCGCATGGATATCCAGGTCTTGCCTCCATCAGCGCTCTTGTAAACCCCGTCTGTAGTGCCAGCATAGACCAACGATGGATTGGCGGGGTCCGTAACTAGAGCGAAAGTGGTGATCCCATCACGAATGCCCTCCAGGCGCCGCCAGGATTCTCCCGCATCGACACTCTTGT
Source organism: Anaerolineae bacterium (assembly GCA_041559215.1). GTDB lineage: Bacteria > Chloroflexota > Anaerolineae > UBA7937 > B3-Chlor > JBFFDV01. The sequence goes on from JBFFDV010000048.1 coordinate 3,003, forward strand.
ATATCGCCTCCACCGTCCCTGCATAGAGCACCCTCGGGTCGGCAGGATCGATGGCAAAGGAATATACAGAGAGGGTTTCAAGCCCGTGGTGCACAGGTGTCCAACTTCGCCCGCCATCGGTGCTACGCAAGACGTTATTTCCCCAACTGCCAGCATACACGGTATTGTGATCATCAGGGGCTATGGTCAGGCTGAAAATGGTTAAGCTTCCCAAGGCCCGGCTGGCCCACATCCATGACCTACTATCATCGCGGCTTATGTAGACCCCGCTATCGGTGCCAGCGTAGACTACACCTCTTTCCTCGGGATCAATCGCCAGGGCTTGAACGTACAGATCACCCGCATCTCCACTGACCAGAGTCCAACTCTTGCCACCGTTGGCTGACTCATAGACCCCATGCAACGTGCCGGCGTATAATGTCTGGGGATGATGAGGGTCTTGAACGAGAGAGCTAACTACCCTTCTCCCCACATCCTTACTGGCAGGGAGCCAGGTATATCCCCCGTCGGTCGTCTTATACAGGCCATCGCCCTTGGTTCCCAGATAGGCGGTAGTAGGCTCCAGAGTATCAACAGCTAGACAGGTGATGTCAGTACGCGAAAGTTCGTCCCCCATTATCCGCCAGCTCTTGCCGCCGTCGTAGCTGACCGCAATCCCCTCCAATCGACCGCCGATGTAAATGACCTCGCCCTCTTGTGGCTCGACAGCCATGGAAAGGCCCTCAAATCTTGGTGGCCCCGTTGACCGCCAGCTTCTGCCCTTGTCCTCGCTGACGTATAGACTGCCATAGGCCAGTGCCCAGACTGTGCCTTCTGCCGTGACAGCCAAGTTGGGAACGTGAGCTTGATCCATAGACGGATGCACTACCTGCCATCGGACACCACCATCATTACTGATCCATAGTCCCCGGCCCGAGGTCCCGGCGTAGACGGTCCCGCCCGGAGCTATGACCACGGAGAGAACTGACATCCCTGCCAGTCCCATAGCCCTCCATGAAACACCACCGTCATAGGAGATATAAACACCCCGGCCCTCAGTGCCCGCGCACATAGTCTGCCAATCTCGTGCAACCGCCAACGTGTAGATACGAGTTGTTGGCAAGCTGGGCACGTGCTCCCAGGTCTCGCCGCCATCGGTACTCCGATAGCCACCGTGGACCGTCCCCACGTAGAGATTCTGGCCGTCCTTAGGGTCGACAGCCAGGGATAGCACCGTAACTCCCTCCAAGCCCTCACCTATACTTTCCCAAGACACCCCTCCATCGGTTGAGCGGTATAACCCAGAGGGCTCATAAGTGACCATATATAAAGTCTGAGGATCATCGGAAGCCATGACTATGAGGACAGTTTGGCTTTGGGGTTTGATGCCATGACTCGCTGGCTGCCAAGAAGGCAGGTCTGCCGGCCGACAGGCTGTCAGCGTTAAGACTAGCAGGGCCCACAGGCAGAAGGGGGTCAAGAACATCAACAGATGCCTAATATGAAATCTATTCATCACTTCAGCACCCATCGTAGTCTCAACCGCTTCAAAGTGCAAACTTGCTCACGACTGGCAACATTGCTCCTCGCAAGTTCAACGTCGACAATCTTTCATCATAGGTCTCAGGCGACCCGTGGGTTGAATTGCATAACGAATGCCCTATTATGTATAATGTATCTAAGGAAAGATTTAGAGAATGTGGCAGGTCATCGGGCACGATTGGGTCGTGACCCTGTTGAAGAATAGCATCGCCAGTGAGAGAGTATCGCACGCTTATCTCTTCACCGGCCCGCCGCACGTGGGCAAGAGGACACTGGCCTTAAACCTGGCTAAAGCGCTGAACTGCGAAGGTCAGGAGAAGCCGTGCGGTCAGTGTGTGTCCTGTCGCAAGATTGGCGAGGGCGTCCATCCCGATGTACGGATGATTGATCGCCAGTACCAAGCCCACCTTCTTCAAGAGAACTTGGCCCAGCAAAAGGCGCTACGTATAGATACCATCAGGAACATACAAGACGAGGTGAGCTTGAAACCTTTTGAGGGGCATAGGAAAGTCTTCGTCATCAGTGAGGCGGAGACTATGACCAGCGAGGCAGCCAATTGCCTGCTAAAGACCCTGGAGGAGCCTCCACCTCACGCCGTACTCGTGTTGACCGTGCCCGATACACGCTTGCTATTGCCCACCATCGTCTCGCGCTGCCAAGTCCTTGGTCTACGACTGGTTCCTATGCACCTAATCCAGAGGGAATTGCAAAGTCGGCATGGGCTAGACCAAGAGCGAGCCAGCTTCTTGGCCAGGTTGAGCGCAGGCAGAATAGGTTGGGCCATAGCAGCTGCTCAGGACGGCACGCTATTGGAGCAACGACAGGCAAGGTTGAAGCAACTCCTCTCGCTGCCAAGGATGGGACGTATTGACCGCCTGGATTATGCCGAGCAACTGAGCCGTCAACCTCGTTTACTGGAGGAGATCCTCGAACTGTGGTTGGGCTGGTGGCGAGACCTGCTTCTGGCAAAGGCCGGCTGTGCGGGGATGATAAGCAACATAGACTTGCAAACTTCGCTGCAGGAGCAGGCCGCTAGATACAGTCTGAAGGAGATATATGGATTCACTAAGGCCATCCGCGAGACGATTAGGCAATTGGAAGAGAATGTCAATCCCCGTCTGGCCTTGGAGGTACTGATGCTGGACCTGCCCTAGAATGACAAATGAGGATAAGCCATGCCAAAGGTTGTAGGTATTCGTTTCAGAGAAGTTGGAAAGATATACAATTTTGACGCCACAGGTTTTGAAGACCTCAAGGTTGGCGAGCATGTCATCGTAGAGACAAGCCGCGGCAAAGAGGTGGGACAGGTGCTCAGTGAGCCAAGAGAGATCCCAAAGGACACAGCAAGGGATACGCTAAAGCCTATCGAGAGACGAGCTGAACCGCTAGATCTAGTCCAAATGGAACACCACCGTCTCCGTGAGCCTGAGGCTCTAGCCCTCTGCCAGGAAATGGTAAGCCAATATAGACTGCCTATAAAGCTGTTGCGGGCTGAATATAGCTATGATGGCAGTCACCTAGTGGTGTACTTCGTCTCGGAGAAACGAGTGGACTTCCGTGATCTTATCAAGGAACTAAGAAAAACCCTTAGGACAAAGGTGGAATTGCGCCAGGTGGGGGTGCGAGATGAGGCGAAGTTGATAGGAGGCGTGGGACGGTGCGGAAGGCCCCTCTGCTGCACTGCCTTCCTACAGGAGTTCAGCCCGGTATCCATCAGGATGGCCAAACGTCAAGATATTTCCTTGAATCCCTCCGAGATCTCTGGACTTTGTGGCCGCTTGCTCTGCTGCCTGGCCTATGAGGACGAGCATTATCAGCAGGTCAAGGCAAAGCTGCCAAAGATCGGGGAGATAGTGGGAACCCACTATGGCCTCGGGGAGGTAAAAGCTCTAAACGCGTTGAAAGAGACAGTGAGTGTCGAGTTGAAAAACGAGGTAACAGTTGAGGTCTCGATGAAAGAGATATTGGAGGTAAAAGGCAAAAAGAGGGGGAAAGGCTCCTAAGACCGATCCATGGCAAGCGCGTATAGCCGCTCCGCCGACTCCGAGGGCGCCGATACCTCGCCCAAGACCCCTGTGAGGAACCCCCCATACCCGTGGAAATCTGTTCCTCCTGTGGGAATCAGATTATACTTTTGAGCCAGTCGGGCCAAACCCTCGGTGTCCTCCATCGAATAGTTCGGATAGTAGGCCTCTAATCCAACCAGACCCGCTTCCACCAATTCACGCAAGATGCGCTCCTGCCCCCGAGGGTGCGCCAGCACCGGCAGGCCTCCCGCCGAAGTGATTATCTCTATGGCCTCCACCGGGGTGAGCTTATAGCGGGAGACATAGGCTGGCCCCCGAAGTCCGATATACCTCTCAAACGCCTCATTGATGGAAGCCACATACCCTTTCTCCCGCAAAGCTTGGGCGATATGAGGACGTCCAAAGGCGGAACTATTCCCCGCTATCTCTATAACCCGCTGCCAGCGGAGGGGCATGTCCAACCCGGCCAGTCTTTCCACCATCCTACGGGCCCGATCACGGCGGGCGTCGCGCAATATCTCCAGCTTTCTCTGCAAAGCCTCATCATCGTGATCCAGGTAATACCCTAGAATGTGTGCCTCCTCCAAGCCCCACTCCGCGCTGAGCTCTATCCCTGGTATGACATGCAATGTAGTGCCCTGAGCCTCCTCCAGCGCTTCATGTATCCCTGCCGTAGTGTCGTGGTCTGTAATGGCGATAGCCTTCAGTCCCCTGGCTGCCGCTGCTTGCACCACCTCGAAAGGTGTATAGACACCATCAGAGGCACTAGTGTGGATATGAAGGTCTATTCCGCCCATATCAGCAGCTGCCCAGCTTCTCCAGTAGCGTGTCCTTGACCCCTGGCACTGGGACACGTATCTGTTCCATGCTGTCCCGGTCACGGATGGTGACCGCATTGTCATCCAGAGTTTCGACATCAACAGTGATGCAGAAGGGAGTGCCTATCTCGTCCTGTCGTCGATAGAGACGCCCGATGTTGGCCGTATCGTCATACATGGTCATCATATAGGGTCTTAAGTCAAAGCCGATCTGCTTAGCCAGCGCCACCAGTTCGGGCCTGTTACGTAGCAAAGGAAACACCGCCACTTTGATGGGAGCTAAATCGGGATGAAAGCGCAATACCACGCGCTTTCTCCCCCTTACCTTCTCCTCATGATAAGCATCCACCAGAAAGGCTAAAGCTGCTCGATCCACACCGCCGGAGGGCTCGATGATGTAAGGAACAATACGCTCTCCTGTCTGCTCATCAAAATAGCTAATCTCTTTGCCGCTATAAAGGGCATGCTGGCGGAGGTCAAAATCGGTACGGTTGGAGATGCCCTCCAACTCCGCCCAACCAAAGGGGAAGAGATACTCTATATCGAAGGTGGCTTTGGCATAGTGCGCCAGCTCCTCGCCCTGATGCTCGCGTAAACGCAGGTACTCCTGCTGCATGCCATATTGTATGTACCATTCGAAACGCTCTTTCACCCAGCGGTCGTGCCATTCCTCGTCAGTGCCTGGTTTGACGAAATACTCTATCTCCATCTGTTCGAACTCACGGGTACGGAAGGTGAAGTTACGAGGGTTTATCTCATTACGGAAGGCCTTGCCTATCTGGGCGATGCCGAAGGGCAGCTTCTTGCGGGAAGCATCCAACACGTTGGTGAAATTGACGAACATTCCCTGGGCGGTCTCCGGTCGCAGATAGGTCAGCGAGGCATCGTCCTCAACAGGCCCTAGGAAGGTCTTCAACATCAGATTGAACATGCGTGGCTCGGTCAGTTCACCTCCACATTCGGGGCAGCTACCATCCTGCACATGGTCGGCTCGAAAGCGCTTCTTACAACTCTTACAATCAACCAAAGGATCGGTGAAGCCCTGCACGTGACCGCTGGCTTCCCAGACTTGGGGGTGCATCAGGATGCCAGCGTCGAGACCTATTATGTCGTCCCGCCGCTGAACCATGTCTCGCCACCAAACACTCTTTATGTTCCTCTTGAGTTCCACGCCGAAGGGACCGTAGTCCCAGGATCCGCTCACACCGCCATAGATCTCACTGCTTTGAAAGATGAAGCCTCGTCGCTTGCACAATGAGGCAATGGTGTCCATATCCACCATCGTCTTCTCTTCACTCATTCTTTCTCTCCCCGTCTTCCCTCACTTCCCTCACTTCACTCAGCAGACTAGCATAATGACTCCCGGTCAAAGCAATAGAGCTGCTAGCCTATCGCTCCTCAAGGATTGGCCTAGCTGCCGCCATTCCTTCCCTTCTCAAAGCATTTATGAAATCGACGGATTTCAACCTCCTCTCCAGAAGGTACATAATATAGCGATGCATCAAGGTCTCCAACTCCTCATGGATCATCCTCTCAACTTTCAGACGCCGGCAGACGGCATAGTCTCTGGTCTGCAGGTAACGTAATGTGCCCAGCACCTGAGGGGAAAGCTCCGAACACCCGCGTTCTCCCTCCCCACAGGGAGGGCAAAGCAGCCCCCCATCACGAGGACTGAAGAAGCTAATCGCGGATTCGATGGGCCGATCACAGCGCACACATTGGAAGAGTTGCGGCCGATACCCCACATAGGTGAGCAAGTGTAACTCGAAATACCGAAGTGCCAAGTCCAGATCGTCAGCCTCGCTTAGCCAGAACAAAGCGCGCAAGAAAAGGTCGAAAAGGGGGTTGTTCTCCTCTCCCTCTTCAGTGAATTTGTCCAGCAACTCGGCGGCATAATAGGCGTAGCTGGTTCGGAGAAGCTCCCGCCTGATAGGCAGGAAGGAATGTATGGTCTCGGCCTGGGTAATGATATCCAGACTTTTCCCCTTAGCGATGAGGAGGTTGCTATGGGTGAATAGTTCTACATGCCCTCCCTTGCGGCTTCTGGGCTTGCGAACCCCTTTGGCCAGAACCCGCGTCTTGCCTAACCCTGGGGTATAGAGAGTCAGGAGCCTATCCGCCTCCCCGAAATCCTTCCTGCGCAGTATGATAGCCTCGGTACGGTAAAGCCGCTCCCTGCTGGTTGAGTGCATTACCCCCCCCGCACCGTACCAAAGCGATAGGGGCGTGCCCAGTTCTTCTCCATCTTTTGCTGATATAGCTCCTCAGCATCCACACCCAGCATCGACAGGAAATGGAGAATACGGATGATAGCATCAATCAGCTCCTCGCCCACCTCATCCAACGATCCACCCTTCTTGTAGGCATCGGTGGCCTCTGAAATCTCGCTGTGTATCAAGGCCAACATCTCCCAAATACGCTCTTCCGTAGCCGAGAACCCCTTGGCGTCGGCCATCTCCCGTACCTCCATCATCTTCCTGTTAAGCCCCACAGCCTTCATCTCTGCCATCCACCCCTCTAATATAAAGGCGGGTATCACGGGCTGGAAATGGTCCCCACGCCCGTGCCCGCACATAAATCACTACATCCTATTATATCACCCGCCTGGGTGAAGCGCAACCGCTGTGTTATTTTGACGACCCTGTGGTAGAATAGGAGCGCCGGGACATCTAGGATGGAACTGTTGGAAAAGGTACGGGCGACGATTCGAAAGCACCGCATGTTTGGAGAAGGCGACACGATAGTGCTCGGTGTCTCCGGCGGCCCTGACTCCGTATGCCTGCTCCATGCCCTCAAGCAGTTGCAGCAAGAACTGGCTATTGCCCTACATGTGGGCCATATCGAACATGGCATCCGAGGAGAGGAATCCCGAGCTGACGCCCAGTATGTGGAGAACCTGGGACGAGAATGGCAACTCGCAGTCACAGTGGAATATGGAGATGTGCCTACGTATGCAGCGGAGCACAAACTGGCTATTGAGGAAGCGGCACGCCGCGTACGTTACTCCTTCCTAGGTCGAGTCGCCCATGAAGTGGGGGCCCGGTGCATCGCCGTGGGTCATAATGCTGACGACCAAGTAGAGACGATATTGATGCACTGGATGCGTGGTTCGGGATTAGGAGGGCTACGCGGAATCCTGCCCGTACAGGTTCTGGGGGCAGAGGCGTGGTGGTCCGGTCCGGCGATTAAGCTGGTGAGGCCCCTCTTGGAGGTGCCACGCAGCAAAATCGAAGCCTATTGCCAACAGCATGGCTTAGATCCCCGCTTTGATCGCTCCAACCTTGACCTGACCTATCACCGTAACCGTATCCGTCACGAACTGCTCCCTCACCTAGAGAGCTTCAATCCTCGCATTCGGGACGTATTGCGCCGCTCGGCTCGCGTTATCACCGATGACTGCGACTACTTGCGTCTCCAAGGGCTGCAAGCTTGGCAAAGCCTGGCGCGCGAAAGCGAGGGCACGATCACCTTCCCACTGAAGCCCTGGTTGGAACTGCATCCCAGCCTGCAGAGGCAACTATTGCGGGAAGCGATACATCGCTTGCGCAAATCGCTTCGTGACATTGATTGGATCCATGTCGAACAGGCCAGAGTGGGCGTCGAGGAGAAATCTACCGGTGCCAAGATTACCTTGCCCCAGGGATTGTTTCTCTTCAAGGAGTACGACCAGTTCTTCATTGGCGAGGAGAAGCCATTACCTGACCTACCCCTGCTGATGGAGGGAGAGCTACCAGTGAACATCCCGGGAACTACCGCTTTGCCAAAGAGCAACTGGCAACTACGAGCGGAAATAATGAAGCGAGCCGAGATGCCGGAAGAAGCACTGCAGAACGAAGACCCCTGGCAAGCCCATCTGGATCTGGAACACACAGGTAAGAATCTGATCCTGCGAGGACGACGGACAGGAGACCACTTTCAGCCCCTAGGAATGTACGGCAAGGGAAAGGCGCTAAACGAGTTTATGATTGACGCCAAAATCCCACAACATATCCGTGATCGCGTGCCGATAGTGGTGTCTCCGCAATATATCATCTGGATAGCTGGCTGGCGTGTAGACGAGCGAGTCAAGATCACAAGACAGACAGCACAGGTGCTGCACTTGAAGTTCATCAAGGACGGGTAAAGCTCAGAGCGGCTCTCCCTCTGCCAACTGGCGCAAACGGATGGTCTGGATGGGATAGGGCAGGTTTATCCCCTCCTGAGCCGCCGCCTCCTTCAAAGCTTGCACCGCCTGAGAGGTAACTTCAAACAGGCTCGATCGGGTCTGATCAATCCAAAAATAGGCCGCCATCTCCACGGTACTACTTCCCAGGCTTCTACAATATACGGCGGGAGCCGGGTCGTCTAGGACGTCTTCAACACCATTTATGGCGTTCAGAAAGACATCTTGCGCTCTCGCAACGTCCTCTTCATACCCCAAGCCGAGGGCCAGGACGACGCGCCTAGTAGGATATCTGGAATAGTTAATGATGGGACTCGTATATACTTCAGCGTTAGGAACGACAATCTCTTGCCCATCCCAAGCCCTGATGGTTGTGGCGCGGATCTCTATATCAGTTACACTGCCCTCATAGCCGGATACCTCGATAGCATCACCTATCTCGAAAGGCTGCTGGATCAACAGCAATATCCCCGCCATGAAGTTCTTGGCGATATCCTGGAAAGCGAACCCCAGGGTAAAACCAACCAGCCCCAGGCCAGCGACGAACCCAGTCACGTCGAAGTCCACCTGATCCAGCGCAACAATAGTCCCGACGATTATGATCGCAATACTGGTAAGTCGGCCCAGCAGCTTCCTTAACTCTCTGTCGACCTTCTCCGCCAATCGGATCACAG
>JBFFDV010000049.1:0-12109 GCA_041559215.1 Anaerolineae bacterium
CCCGATACTTGGCAAGACTGGGAATGGTGGGCAGAAGCCTGGTCTTACATCATGTATGCCATGGGCTTCCGAGATACGGACCGTATCTTCGTTCCTTTCGGCTACAACATCTTTGTCGCCTATTGGGCGGGCCACTACGCTGGCGAGAAGATGGGCTGTGAAGTCGTGCCTGGAGGGGTGCTGGACACCGAGGCACGCATCCTAAAGATGCAGGAATTGAAGACCACGGCGTTGATGGCCACCCCTACCTACGTTCTGGGCATGTCTGACACCGCCCGGAGAATCGGTATAGATCCGACCAAGGACCTTAACATCACTAAGATCCTATGTGCAGGGGAGCCAGGAGCCAGCATCCCAGCCACCAAGGATAGGATGGAAGAGGCCTGGGGGGCAAAGGTCTACGACCACGTAGGAGCAACCGAGATTGGCGCCTGGGCGTATGAATGCACCGCCCAGCCAGGGGGATTACACGTCAACGAGGCTCTGTTTCTCATAGAGTTGGAGGATATCGACACTGGCGAGGCGATTACCGAGCCCGGCAAGAGAGCAAAGCTTATCATTACCGCTCTTGACAGGGAGGCGCAGCCCTGTATCCGCTTCGATTCGAAAGATGTCGCCGAATGGGCTGAGGAGCCATGCGCCTGTGGCCGCACTTTCCGCGTGATCAAAGGAGGCGTTGTAGGACGCGCGGATGACATTACCAAGGTCAAGGGCGTACTGCTTGCGCCGTCGGCTATCGAAGAGGTAGTCAGGAGCCTCCCCGAGTTGAGCGATGAGTTCGAGGTGGAGGTAACCAAGAAGGGCGACCTAGATGATATTACCCTGAAAGTCGAACTGATGCCCGAAGCAACGGATAAACGCGAAGATGTGGAAACCAGATTGGTGGATCAACTCAGACTGAAGACCAATCTGCGCTACAACCTCGAGTTCCATGACTACGGCACCCTGCCCCGCTACACGCTCAAGGCCAAGAGATTCAAGGACCTGCGCCCGAAGCACTAGGAGGACAGATACTCATGAGCACCGACGTAGACAAAGAGTTCCTGCAAGAACTGGACAAAAGGATCCAAACCATCAAGGAGGCAGCTCTCGAACTGCAAGAGCTCTCGGGAGGCGTCCAGGCTGTCTATAGGAATGCGGACAGAATCCTGGCCAGCGTGAAGATGCTGGAGATAAACGTCACTGATGTGCTGGACATCCTTTGAGGATCACTTCTTGATCAAACCCTCTCAGGTCCATAGGCCACCTGACATAGGGAGATGTAGTAAGACGATCTCAGACTAAAGAAAGGAGGGCATAGCCACAAGAGCGCACAACAACGAGAACTAAAAGAGAGCTCTCTGTCAGCTTAGTTAAGTAGCATACAGAAAGGAGGCCATCACCACCGAGCATAGAATAGTAGGAGTTCATGTGTCGACGTAGGTAGATAGAATGGGGACAGGAGGCCATCTGCGCAGAGGCATACGCTATGTGACCTATCTGTCAACGTAGGTAGATAGTTAATAAAGAGAGGAGGAGTTAACCAATGGCACAGAAGAAAGCTATGACACAGCCCCTGATCGGCTTGTTGACCATGATTGTAGTGATGGTCTGCGCGTTCATCGTAGCGCTGTTTACGCCCGGAGCCTTGTCCGGACCTGTGAACGCAGTACTGCTGGTAGGGGCACCAAGCTTGGTATGGCTACCCTATCTGGTAACCAATATGGTGTGGTGGCGAGGTTGGCCAGCGGGCACGATGAAGCAACCGTGGGCGGGCCTGGTGAATTGGATAGTCCAGTTGGTGATGATGCTGATCACACTGATCATCTTGATGCCCATCATCACCGGTGGCTTCGACTTCAGCCAGATGTTCCCAAAGGTGGCGATCTACACCATCTTATCGTTCTTCGTCATGCTGCACCTGACCTTCATCCTCGGCTTGAAGCCCTTCCACAAGCTGGAATACCGGCTGGCCGGGGTATGCGCCTTCCTAACCTCTTGGGTCGTGGGGTATATCATATACCTCATTTTTTGCAATTGGGGTGCTCCTGGCATCCCCAGCGGCATGTTCTTTGCCCTGGACTTTGCAGCGGCCATACTGATGATGATCGTCTGGCAGATGATCGTAGCGGTGCTGTGGCAGGGGTGGCCCTTCAGCAAGATCAAGAACGTCTGGGCCAACGGCATCGTGGTCAGCGTGGGCATCATCCTCCTGGGCTGGATCACCTGGCTCGTCCTTGAAGCGATTTTGAAAGGTATGGGCGTTCCGGCGGGTCCCGATGGTCTCGTTGTACCCATCGTCTTTGCCCTGGGCGCAGGGACAATCTTTGGGATCTTCACCTGGGGCATGGCCTTCGAGACCTGGCCCATCCAGACGGCGAGCGCCAATCTCAAGCACACGGTCCTGCCCATCCTGGCTGTTGCGCAGTGCCTCGTATGGTACTTCATCATGAAGGCCATCTTCGAGGCTTTTGCGCCGGGCGCTCCCATCCCGCCGCAGTTGTGGACCGCGGTGATGAGCTTGAACATTTTCACCGCGGGCATCATCCTGTACTACGGAGTGTGGCACAGGTGGCCCTTCACCCCGCCGGCGCCGCCAGGCTAACAGTCTTGAGGAGCACTTACCGGCTCTAACGGCCAGGAAGACTCAGGGGTTGGCCGGCTTTGCTGTCGGTCAACCCCTTGAGTAGCCTTTTTTCAAGAAAGGAGGTGAGTAGAAACCAGTAACTTCTGCACTCAATGATGAAAGAGTAGCAACAGTTGGTTGATCGGAAGTGCCTGTCTATCGAACTTTATGAATGCAATCCAATGAAAGGAGACAGAAATGGCAGAGAGAAGATTCCCGAGCCCCTTCGACGTCGAGGACGTTCCGGGGACCGAAGGCTGGCAGAGGATGTATCCCTACTACTACGTCTTCAGCGAAGATCGCAAAGAATATGAGGAGAGCCAGTTCTGGTATTGGGACGCCATGCACCATCCCGACCCGATGGTACCCTTCGATACCATCACGGCCGAGAGTTGGTGGGTAGCGCTGTCCCAGAATACCTCCCGCATATTCGCCATCCCTCCCGCCCTCGGTATCGCCCACCGTATCGTGAACGGCTATACCTACATCAGCGCTCACGCCCCGGATCCGGCGTTGATCCCGGAAAGGGTCAAGTACTTCGAGAAAAGGGTAGGCTTCTACTACGAGAAGTGGGACAGTCTGTACGCCCAATGGGAAGAGAAGATGCGTGGAGTGATTGAAGATCTCAAGGAGATCGAAATCCCTGAATTGCCGATGTACGAACCAGACCATGTGGTCTTCAAAGGGCTTGGCTACAGTAGCGGGTACACCCTCTTGGAAGCCTACGACAAGCTGATTCTCAATATGTACAAGGCCTGGCAGTACCACTTCGAGTTCCTCAACCTGGTCTATCTCGCCTATCTCACCTTCTTCGGCTTCTGCAAGGAAGCCTTCCCCGACATCGGCGATCAGACCATCGCCAAGATGGTAGCCGGCGCCGATGTGATCATGTTCCGGCCCGAGGAGGAGATAGGAAAGCTGGCCCGGCTGGCTGTGGATTTGGGCGTGGCTGATGTCTTCAAGAAAGGCCTCGACGCGGACAAGACCATCGCCGAACTGGAGAAGACCAGCGCAGGCAAGGATTGGCTGGACGTTTTTGACAAGGCCAAGGATCCCTGGTTCTACCTGTCCACCGGTACCGGCTTCTATCATACCCACATCGGTTGGATCGATGATCTCAACCTCCCCTTCGACCATGTGAGGACCTATATTGAGAGGGTCGAGAGGGGAGAGTCCCTAGAAAGGCCCCTGGAGGAGATCAACGCCGAAAGGGACCGGATAGTCGCTGAGTATAAGGAGTTGCTGCCGACAGACGAGGACAGGAAGAAGTTCGAGGAACTGCATACGACGGTACGCAGGACCTATCCTTATGCCGAGAACCACCTCTTCTATGTGGAGCACTGGCACCACACCATCTTCTGGCAGAAGATGAGGCAACTGGGGCAGCTGTTGGTTGACCATGGCTTCCTGGAGGACAAGGAGGACATCTTCTACTTCCACCGTTTCGATATCACGCAGATGCTGTACGACCTTGTTACGGCCTGGGCGGTTGGACCAGGCGTACCCCCTCGCGGGCCAAAATATTGGCCGAAGGAGGTCGAGTGGAGGAAGGAGGTGTTCAAGAAGTTTCGTGAATGGGCCCCCATCCCCGCGCTAGGGCCCACCCCTGAGGTGGTTACGGAGCCCTTCACCATCATGCTGTGGGGCGTGACCACGGATACCGTCAAGTCCTGGCTGGCCCCAGCGGGGAAGCCCGAAGAGATGGAAGAGTTGCGAGGCTTCCCAGCGTCACCAGGGGTCGCCGAGGGCGTGGCCAGGGTGATCCTGGAGATCAGCGAGCTGAGCACCGTCCAACCCGGTGAGATCCTGGTTTGTCCCATCACCTCGCCTAGCTGGGCCCCTGTCTTCACCAAGATCAAGGCCGCAGTCACCGACATCGGCGGCATGACCTGCCATGCCGCCATCGTGTCGCGCGAATATCGCTTGCCGGCCGTGGTGGGCACCGGATACGCAACTAAGGCGATCAAGACCGGGGACAAGCTTAAGGTGAACGCAGACGAAGGGGTGGTGTATATCGAAAGATAAGATATAGCAACCATATTCGGGGTCTGATGCCAATGGGAAGGGCATCAGACCCCGATCCAACTCGTCAATACCCCCTGATGGTGCGCCTTGAGGGTTTTGCCCCAGGCGTTAGTTGGTTTTTGCGATTGACATGAGAGGTGCGAAAGAATGAGCAAGAAGTCGCCTTACGTACTCTGGTTCGAGGAATGTGACGAGACCTCCTTACCCCTTGTAGGCGGCAAGAATATGAGCCTTGGCCGCATGATAACGGCTGGTATACCGGTTCCACCCGGTTTTGCCGTAACCACCATGGCTTATGACGAGTTCCTGACCAAAGGAGACCTAAAGAAGAAGATATATGAAATCCTGGCCAAAGTTGACACCGATGATGTCAGCACCGTCCAGAAAGCCGGCAAAGCGGTACGGGACCTGATCAGATCGATGCCGGTTCCCGCCAATGTGGAGCAAGCCATCAAGGAAAACTATGAGCGCCTGTGCGACAGGTGTAACCTGGCTGGGATGCCCGTTGCCGTTCGATCGAGCGCCACCGCTGAGGACCTCCCAGGTGCGAGCTTCGCTGGTCAGCAGGAGACCTACCTGTGGGTCATGGGGCCCAGCGAGGTGGCAGAGAGCACCAGAAACTGCTGGGCTAGCCTGTTCACGGACCGCGCCATCACATATCGCATCAAGATGGGTTTTCCCCATGAGCAGGTATTGATCAGCGTCGGTGTGCAGAAAATGGTCAACGCCAGGGCAGCGGGGGTAATATTCACCCTGAATCCCCTAACGGGCGACCGCTCTAAGATAACCATTGATGCCAACTGGGGCTTGGGGGAAAGCGTGGTGAAGGGAGAAGTCACCCCGGACAACTACTTGGTGGACAAAGTGACCTTCACCATCGGTAGGAGGACGATCTCTCCCAAGACTGTGGAGTATGTAGTAGATCGTGATACTGGCGAAGTTATTCAAACCGAGGTTCCTTCGGAGAGACAGCAAGAGCCCTGCCTGGATGACCAAGAAGTATTGGAGCTGACCCGGCTCGCCAAGGTAATAGAGAAATACTACGGCGGCCAACCGCAAGACATAGAATGGGCCGTTGATCGGGATCTGACCTTCCCGGAGAGCGTCCTGATACTCCAGAGTCGCCCCGAAACCGTGTGGAGCGAGAAGCAAAGGAAGCCTATCGTGGAACCGGGCAAGAGTGTACTGGACACCATCCTCGACACGACAATGAAAGGCAAGAAGGTCGAGTTATAGGTTAACCGTAGATTAGAAAGGAGAAAAATAACATGCCGGATAGAGACCTGAGAGATTTTCTGGAGAGACTCGAGGCTGAAGGTGAACTCAAGAGAATAGGAGCTGAGGTGGATTGGAACCTTGAGCTTTCCCATGTGGCCAAGGTCAACGAGGAGCGAGGCGGACCGGCGCTCCTTTTCGAGAATGTGAAGGGCTATAAGACACCAGTGTTTGTCAGCGCGCTCTCGAGCACCAAGCGACTCGCATTGGCCCTGGATATGCCCACCAATTGGGGTATCAGCCAAATGGCCAGAGAATGGGTCAATAGAACCAAGGAACAGCTCCCACCCAAATGGGTGGATACTGGCGCTTGCAAGGAGAACATTGACAGCGGCGATGATGTGGACCTGTACAAGTTCCCCGTCCCCTGGTTCTATGAGAAAGATGGCGGACGATACATCGGCACCTTCGTGAGCGTCATCACCAAAGACCCGGATAGCGATTGGATTAACGCTGGCACCTATCGCATGCAACTTCTGGACAACAAGACTGCTGGCATCATGATCATCAAAGGTAAGGACGCCGATCTCCATCGCCAAAGATACGCGCAGTTGGACAAGCCGATGCCGATAGCGGCAGTAATAGGTTACGACCCAGTGCTTTTCCTGTGCTCCAGTACCCTCTTCTCCCCCGGCCAGAACGAGTACAACTATGTCGGCGCCTTGCGCAATCTGCCCATGGAGGTAGTGAAGGGTGAATATGTAGACCTGCCCGTGCCGGCGCAGGCTGAGATAGTCCTGGAGGGAGAATTGTGGCCTGAGAAGTTCCGGGATGAAGGGCCCTTTGGCGAGTACACTGGCTACTATTCCGGTAAAGGGGTCGTTTCGAGAAACTACATTGATGTAAAAGCCGTTACCTATCGCAACAACCCCGTTTTCCATTCTACCACCGTGGGCCGGCCGATAACCGATACTCACATGATTCAGTCCATGAACCGCACCGCGACGTTGTGGGGCCAGTTGGAAACCATGGGCATCCGCGGCATCCAATCGGTCTATATCCCGCCCTCCTCGTGCGGGCGCTTCATGGTTATCGTCTCAGTGAAGCAGATGTATCCGGGCCATTCCGCACATGTGGGCAACGCTGTTATCGCCACCAGCACGGGGGCTTACGGGGTCAAAGTTGTTATCGTGGTGGATGATGACATCCCCGCCGATGACATGGACAGAGTCTTCTGGGCACTGAGCACAAGATATGCTCCAGAGCGGGATAGCGAGATCATCAAACGGGGCCGCTCCACCCCGCTAGACCCGTCTTTGCCGATAGAGGCCAGAGATATCACTTCCAGGATCATCATGGACGCTACCACCCCTTACGAATGGAAGGAGAAACCAGAGGTCATCGAACTGTCCAAGGACGTAGTCGAGACCGTCAAGAAGAGGTGGAAGGAGTACGGATTCGAAGACGAGTTGCTACGCTAACATGAGGTTGCGGCAGGGAGCATTCCCTGCCGCAGCTACTTTCTATGACTTCTGAAGGAGGAATCAGGTGGCCAATATAGTCATCATCTCGACCCTGGATACGAAGGGGGCCGAGACCAGCTTTCTTAAGGAACTGATAGAGCAACGGGGGCACAGGACCATTCTTGTGGATACCAGCATGGGTGCAGAGCCTGCTGTTACACCTGACATCAGCGCCGATGAGGTAGCCAAGGCTGGTGGCGGCGACATAAGCCAGATGCGAGCTTCCAGGGAGACGGGCAAGTTGGGGCCGATAATGATCAAAGGGGCCATCGAGAAGATCAAGGAGCTACATTCGGCAGGCAAAGTGGATGGCATCGTCTCTTTCGGCGGCGCCAGCAACACCACGATAGGCACGAGCATCATGAAAGCCTTCCCCTTTGGCGTGCCCAAATTCATGCTTTCCAGCACCGCTTCCATGCCCGCTTACGCAGCCAAGTATATCGGCACCTCCGACATCGCCATCATGCATTCGGTGTTGGACATCGCCGGGCTGAACGACCTGGTCGAGGACGCCCTCAAACGAGCAGCAGGCGCCATCTGTGGGATGGTGGAATCTGGACCGCCGATCACCGCAGAGGCACTCAAAGGCAGAGAGAAGCCCTTGATCGCCGTGACCGAGTTCAAGTTTGCGGAGGGTGCCGGACATCACGCCCGACCATATCTTGAGGAAAAGGGGTACGAGTCGATTGCCGTCCACGCTCAGGGGATCGGGGACAGGGCTATGGAGGAACTGATAGCCCAAGGTATCTTCGACGGAGTTCTGGACCTAGTTCCCGCAGGGGTCAGTGAGGAATGGATCGGCGGGAACCGTGCAGCTGGCCCGACTAGATTGGAAGCGGCTGGCGCAAGAGGGATCCCCCAGGTGATAACCCCCTGCGGTTTCGAGATGATCAGTTGCGGGCCGCTGGCCAGAAAGGACCAAGGGGATCCTCTTTGGACAACAAGGAAACTAGGCGAGCGGAAGATGTTCTTTCCTGACGAGTTCCGGCTGCAGGTCAGAACCAGCGCTGAGGAAGTTAAAGAGACTGCCAGGATTGTGGCGGAGAAGTTGAACAGATCCAAGGGGCCAGTGAAGTTCCTGATTCCTACGCAAGGCTGGTCCACCCTTAGCGTCGAAGGCGCGGACCTCTACGACCCAGGGATCGACAAAGTTTTTGCGCCAGAACTAAGAAAGCACTTGAAACCGGCGATAGAGGTCATAGAACTGGATACACATCTGAACAGCCCTGAGTTTGCCAGGGCCGCAGTGGATGCCCTGGACCAGATGATGAGAGCCCAGTAGGCTCCCAAGAGTCCTGCGCCTTGCCGGGAAGGACAAAAGCTAGGGGTCTTACAACTAACGTGAAGAGAGGTGCAGCCAAAAGAGCGAGCGGGGCGCGCAGTAAAGACATCCGCGCCATAGCAGCCCAAACCATGGATGGCGCTATCCACAAGTTGCGCTCTGTGGGACAGTGGACTTGACGGATCATTCGCTTTGTGCTAGAATTCCTTCAGCGGAGAAGTCGCCCTGTCAATAATAGGTGCTGACGGCACGGAAGGCTGCAAATAAGAAGTGATGGCGGCCGACCGAGATCAGCCATTGATCGGTAGCTATGACCCCGACACTGTCCTACTCTGTTCCCAGAGCGTACCAGGAGTAATCCTATCACTTCAAGGGCCATTTGTATGCCAGCCTCCATACTACGAGGAGCATCGGAAGCCAAGGGGAAGTAGCAGATGGATAGCCAGGTGACGTTCCTTGTCATCGGTTTGATAGGAGGCGCAATTGCAGCTGTCATCGGCGCAGCCGCCGAGGCTATTCTTGTGCATTTGCTAGAAGGCCGCGAGGAGAGACGCCAACTGGAGATCGAAATTGAGCGCGAGAGAAGACTCCTGGAGTTTGAAGAAGCTCAGGAGAAGGAGCGTCTGGCGCTTGAACAGGCTCAAGAGCGAGCGCAGAATAGAGACGAACAGTACGAAGCTACCTTGCGATACCATGAAACCAGGGGGGGTCTCCGAGGCTTCGACTTGGCCGGTAGAGATCTCACGCGGGGTAATTGGGCAAACGCTGATCTCCAGGGAGCCGACCTGGGCAGGGCAAACCTACAGAGCGCCAATCTCCAAGAGGCCAACCTGTCGAAGGCCGTTCTCCAAGGCGCCGACCTCACCAATGCTCGCCTTGAAAGAGCCAGTCTAGGCGCGGCCAACCTGCAGCGGGCCAAGCTGATGGCAACTAATCTCGAAGGCGCCCACCTCTCATTCGCTAACCTCCAGCGCGCCAACCTGTCGTTCGCTACGCTCAAAGGAGCCTTTCTGATAAAGTGCAACCTCGAGGGGGCCCATCTCTCGTTTGCCAATCTTCAAGGCGCTAGCCTGCAGGTCGCCGACCTCCCAGAGGCGGATCTGACAGGAACGAATCTCGAAGGTACCATTCTGTGGGGCGCCAACCTCCAAGGAGCCAACCTAAGGAGCGCCAATCTCGGCGAGGCTATCCTGCGGGGTGCCAGCCTCCAGGACGCCAACCTCCAGGGAGCCAACCTGGCAGCAGCCGATCTCGAAGGCGCCAACCTCGAAGGCGCGAGATTACAAGGAGTCAATCTAGCGGGTGCCAGTCTCAGAGGGGCGAAGTTGGATGATTCATCGATCATGCCCGAACGTTGGGAAGAGATCGTCGCCAGCAGGCCTGAGGACGAACCTCTTTGGGTGCGCCACATACGGTAATTCCTCAGCGCTAACACCATCAAAGGAGGTCCAGTGCCGATACATATAGCGCTCTATGTTATGTAAACCTAGCTTGGGCCCCCGGAGCGGCAGGCCTCTGATAGTTGATATTATGTAAACTCACTAAGGAGATACATAGCACACGTAGCGTGACGGTGTGCAAAGGCTTGACCGCAATCCTCCACCCTAGGCGGACAACAACACTTTCGTCCACTCTGGACGTGACTGAGACCAGGCTAAGAACTGGTTCTGACCGAAGAACGGTAGAACCAGGTACGGATAAAGGTGCTGCCAGTCAGTGATCGATGTCGTCGCCGATTGATGCGCTTCATGCAGCATCTGCAATGGCTGTAGCTAGAAACTACTACTTAGGAGGGAAATGAATGACTGAAGGAACAGAAGTGAAGAAGGCGATGTGCTTTTTCTGCAAGCCTCGCTGCATAGTCAACGTGCACGTCAAGGATGGACGGCTGGTGAAGCTGGATCCTCCTCCGATGAAAATGTGCACACGCTGGACAACGGCCGGGGAATGGTTCTACCACCCCGATCGTCTGAAGTTCCCCTTGAAGAGAGCGGGTGAGAAGGGCGGGGGCAAGTGGACTAGGATATCTTGGGACCAGGCCTTGGACGAGATAGCGGCCAAACTCCAGGACATCAAGCACGACTACGGCGCCGAGGCCGTAGGGGTCACTGGTGGCACGAGCAGAACGTACGAAGAACTCAATTCCAGGTTCCTGAACCTCTTCGGGAGCCCCAATCAGACCAATCAGGGGTATATCTGTCACGGCAACTCCGCTGTGGTGGCTACGATGATCTATGGCTGGTGGCCCTACTGGATGTCCACAGAGAAACTGGAAAAAACCAGGTGCGTGATGCTGGTAGGTCGGGAACCGAAACCGAGCCATCAGACCGTGTGGCAAGGCATAGTCAAAGCCAAACAAAGCGGCGCCAAGTTGATCGTCGTTGATCCGCGACGCGAATCCGCCGCCGCTGCAGCCGACCTATGGCTCCAGATCAGGCCTGGCACCGACGCCGCCTTACTCCTGTCCATAATGCAGGTCATCATCGAGGAGAATCTGTACGACAGGGACTTCGTCGAGAACTGGTGTCATGGCTTCCAGGAATTAGCGGAACGCGTTAAGGAGTACACGCCTGAAAAGGCAGCTGAGATTACCTGGGTTCCGGCCGACCAAATCCGAGCCGCTGCCAGAATGTTTGCCACCAACCGCCCTTCTTGCGCCATCGAGGGCATGGGCGTGGCTCACCAGCCCAACACACTACAGGCCCTGCATGCCAAGCACGCTCTTTCTGCAATCGTTGGCAATATTGATGTGGAAGGCGGTGAGGAGCTTCTTGGCCCGGCACCCTTTATCACAGAACACGAGATCGAACTGCCAGAAGCCCTTCCCGTGGAGCAAAGAGCTAAGATGCTGGGAGCGGACAGGTACAAGCTGTATACCTGGCCTGGCTATGAACTGATACAAACGAGTGTGGAGCGCGTCTGGGGCAAGCGCTGCGACATGTACGGCTACACCTGCCTAGCCAGCTCGCCTGCCCTATACCGGGCCATAGCCCACGGTATGCCTTATCCGGTCAAGGGCCTGATCACCCTGTCCAGCAACCCCATGGTCACTATACCGAACGTTAAGTTGGTATATAAAGCCTTGAAGAACCTGGGCCTTTACGTCGTAGTGGATTTCTTCCCCACGCCCAGTGCCGCACTGGCAGACTACGTGCTGCCCGCCGCTTCCTGGCTGGAGAGGGACTTCCTCTTCAACTATCACAATACCACCCCCGTGATGAAAGCTGGTGAGGCTGCATTGCCATCAGTGATGCCGGGCGAGTATGAGCGGCGTAACGATTTCGAGTTCTGGCGTGGACTGGGCATAAGGCTGGGACAGGAGGAGCGCTGGCCCTGGGTGACAGTAGAGGACTACTATGACTACAGATTGAAGCCCATGGGCCTTACTTTCAAGGAACTTGTGAAGATGGGCGGCTGGGCGCCCGAGCAGTACAAGCCCAAGAAATACCTTGAGACCGG
>JBFFDV010000050.1:0-12017 GCA_041559215.1 Anaerolineae bacterium
CAGGCTCCAGGACGAGCGTCACCTGGCCAGTCTTTATCTCGAGGCCACAAGGCGGTATGGGGAGGAGGACTGGGAACAAGCTATCGCCTCATTGGGGACCATCTATCGTCGTGAGCCGGAGTATGGAGGCGTTCGTTTGGCGGAACTGCTATATTCTGCCTATCTTCATCTGGGGGATCAATACTATCAAGCTGGCGATCTAGATGAGGCGCTGCGGAAATATCAGGCTGCTCTTGGCGTAGAGGTCCCCGATCACACTGCTGCCCAGCGGAAGCGCGATGGCGTCAGGGCGGAGATTGAGGCCGGAGAGGTCACGCCCGAACCCGTCAGGGTGCGCATCCCTACCCCTACTCGTACTCCGAGATGGGTACCTCCAACAGCCACTCCCGTAGCTTTCAGGTATTCTGCTCCTCGGTTGCTTGAGCCAGCAGATGGTCATCCCTTTGGGAATTTTCCCGTCCTGTTGAAATGGGAACCTGTAGCCGGGGAGCTGGGGGCCGATGAGTGCTACAGGGTCACGATCTTCACTATATATCTTGAGCAGGTAGACTGGACAGGAAGCAGCGGTTGTTTGAAGGTGACTGAGTATGAGCCTCCCGTTTTTCTATATGACAGGTCGGATACCCACGAGTTCGCCTGGTTTGTGTGGGTCAGCCTAGATCGCCGCGATACCTCGGGGCAGTGGACTGCTCTTAGCCCGGATAGCGAGCACAGAACCTTCTATTGGGGGCCACAGTGACTGAGAACGATACGGGAAAACTGTATATTCTAAACACCTATCTGGCCGATCTCGCTGGTTTCCTCGAGCAGGAAAAGGCGGCTTTGCAGGAGATGGGGGGGGATTGGCAGGGGAAAGATCGTGTGCCGGCTGACAAGGACATGACGGGCGCGGCCTTGAAGCGTGTGACCTCAATGATGGAGGCGACACGACAGGTCGGAGATTGGCTTCCCCAACTGGAGGGCTCCTTGAATAACCTCGTAGCCGAGTTGGATGCCCAGAAAAAGGAGCGCGACCAACTGACAGCTCTCTGTGATGTCAGTCAGGTCATCAACTCTACCTTGGATCTGGAGGAGTTGCTCAACTTGGCGGTAGATCTGATCATCGAGGTAACGAGCGCTGAGAGGGGCTTCCTGATGCTTATGGAAGAGGACACAGGGGGTTTGGCTTTCAAAGTCGCCCGGAACATGGATCGTAAGACCATAGCTGGTCCCTCTTTCGAGATCAGCCGCGGCATCGTCGATCGAGTGGCTGAGGAGGGTATCCCTGTGCTGACTACCAACGCCCAGGCCGATCCCCGCTTCAGCGCTCAGTCGAGTGTGGTGAGATACAGCTTGCGTTCCATCCTCTGCGTACCCTTGATAGTCAAAGATACGGTGACCGGTGTGATCTATGTCGATAACCGCATTAAAGCCGGGCTCTTTTCACAAGAGGATCGAGACCTGCTGGCCGCCTTCGCCAATCAAGCCGCCATAGCGATAGAAAATGCGCGACTCTTTGAGAGCGTTAGGCAGAAGATGAGCGAAATAGCCACCATGAAGAACCACATGGACAACATCTTCGCCAGCATCGCCAGTGGAGTTGTGACCACGGACATCGCTGATCGGGTCACCACCATAAACCGGGCGGCTGAGAGGATATTGGAATTGTCGGCTGCTGACGCCGTCGGCAGGCCTTATCGTGAGGTGTTGGCCTTCTCGGAGGATGCGCATCTCCCCTATCTGATAGATAGGGTGAGGACTGGCGATATACAACATATCGGCCTTAAGGCTGAGCCACAGTTGCCGCGCCGAGGCAAGGTCAGTCTGACCCTTAACCTCTCGGCTCTTAAGGATCCTGAAGGGGAGACCTTGGGAGTGGCTATCGTAGTCGATGACCTGACGGAAAAGAAGGAGTTGGAGGAGGAGCGGGAGCGCGAGGAACGGGAGAAAAGGCGCATCCGCCTGGTTCTTGAGCGCTATGTGCATCCGACAGTGGTCGAACGTCTCTTGTCGAATCCTGAGGAGCTCAAGCTAGGAGGAACCAGGAGGGAATTGACCATCCTCTTCGCGGACATTAAAGGATTCACCTCCTTTGGTGAGAAGATACCGCCGGAGTTACTGGTCCAAACGCTAAACCGATATCTTGGTATTGGCGCCGAGGCGGTGCTGGAGCAGGGAGGCATGCTGGATAAGTTTCTCGGCGATGCAGTGATGGGCCTCTTCAATTGGCCAGAGTATCAAGAGGACCACACCCTGCGAGCGGTCAAAGCGGCCTGGAAGATGGTGAAGGATATCACCACCTATCATAAGCGTCATAAGACAGATTCCCTTCTCAATTTCAAGGTAGGTATCAATGTCGGTGAAGCTGTGGTGGGTAACATCGGTATTGCCCAGAGGAGCGACTATACGGCCATCGGAGACTCTGTCAATCTGGCAAAGCGACTTCAGGAATATGCTCAGCCAGGCCAGATATTGCTAAGCCGAGGGACTTATGAAAGGGTGAAGGACCTGGTGGAGGCGGTGCCTCTAGAGCCGATACAGGTCAAAGGACGTACCGCCTTGGAGCAGACCTATGAGTTGCGACGGCTGAAGACGGACTAGATATAGGCTTTTGGACGAGCCTGGGCGGCGTCGAATGAGGAGGCCAGTTTCTTCAAAAGAGGAACTGGCAATTCTTTTGCAAGGGCTTGTCAAGCTCTTCTATTCTCAGAAGATGGCTATGCTCCCTAGGATAGAAATGTGATCTCCAGGCTTGAGAATGTTTGGCAGTCGGGACAGGTTACAGCAAGGCTGGATCTTGGTCTGATAGTCGTGCTGCTGCTCACGGTCTTTGTCATTCTCCCACTGCTTCGGCCCGGTTTGCCCAGGACGGCGGACGGGTTCTTACATCTACTGCGAACTGTAGAAGTAGATCAGAGCTGGCGCGACGGTGTCTATTATCCCCGCTGGGCCCCTGATATGGCCTTTGGCTACGGATACCCCATCTTCAACTATTTCGCCCCTCTGCTTTATCAGGTAACCGGGCTGGTACACCTGACGGGCTTTGGCTTTGAGACGTCGCTCAAGGCGGTGTTGATCGGCTGCATCTTTCTGGGCGGTTGGGGTATGTATGCTTTCGTCAAGGATGTCCTAAGTACCAAGTCAGCGATCTTGGCTGCTGCAACTTACATCTACGCTCCCTATATGCTCAAAGACAACTTTGCCCGGGGCGATTATGCTGAATTCCTGGCCCTATCTCTGATGCCCGCCGCCCTATGGTCCTTCAACCGCCTCATCACTAGAGATAACCCTCTGTATCTGGTAACTAGCCCTTTGCTGTGTGGTGCCGTGATCGTCAGTCACAACATCAGCGGCATGCTCTTCTTCCCTTTGCTGACCGGTTTCATAGTCTGGACCGTCTGCGCCCTGCGAAGGTGGCACAGAATCAAGTACGCTGCTCTAGCCCTCGTGTTGGCCTTGGCCCTTGTCTCGTTCTTCTTACTTCCCGCGCTGACTGAGAAGCCTTTAGTGAAGCTTGATAGGTTGACGGAGAACTACTTCGACTTTCGCCAGCACTTCTTAATCTTGGAGGAGATTCTCTCCCCTTCAGCGGTGCCTGATAGTTCCTCCTTTAACCCGATCTGGTTATATAACCTTGGAACAGCTCAAATGGTTTTTGGAGGGCTCGGTTTACTGGCTGCAATCGTTGGGCCTGTCACACGCAGACAGCGGGGGCAGGCTGCGTTCTTCCTTATCGTGCTCCTCGTTTCTGTCTTTATGACCTTGCCCGCCTCTGCGCCACTGTGGGAGAATATCCCGCTTCTGGCCTTTACGGAGTTTCCCTGGCGATTTCTGGGCATAGCGGTGCTGGCTAGTTCCTTTCTTGCTGGCCTGAGCATGCACTTATGGTCTAGGCTGCGCTGGCGGCATTCGAGTACCCTTTTTCTGACGCTGTCTTTGATTTTCACCATAGTGGCCGTTTTCGTTCATCTCTATCTGCAATGGCCCCCTGCCAGGCGTGAGCAACTGTCCGCCAGGGATGTGGTGCTCCATGAATTGAGGACCGGAATCGTTGGCACCACAAGTGCTGGCGAGTGTTTTCCCACTTGGGTCGTTCAAGAACCTACTGACTCTCCCCTGGTGCCTCACTATCTCTCTTCCAGTCCGATCCCCAAGCTGGATACCGGGAGCTTGCCCGACTTCGCTCAGGCTGATCTCATCGCGCACAGAGTAATCTCTGACGAGTACCATATTGTGACATCTGAGCCGTTCACAATTCAGTTCAATACGATCTATTTCCCAGGCTGGCAAGCGTTTGTGGATGGGGATCCCGTGCCCATAGCGCCCTCCTATCCCCATGGCCTGATCACTTTTGACGTCCCGGCTGGTGAACATGGGGTGTTGGTCCGCTTCGGGGATACCCCGGTGAGGACTTTGGCCAACATCATGTCGGTGCTAGCACTGCTTTTGATGATCGGCGTGACCGTCTTCTTGGCTCTGAGAAGGAGGGAGGATCTCAGCGTGCCTCCCCAGGAGGCGGATGAAAGCCGCCTGCCCTTGGGCCAGGCTTGCTTCTTGGCTTTCGCTCTCGTGGCCTTGCTACTGCTCAAGATAGGCTTCGTTGATCCTTACACAACGTGGTTCCGCAAGAGCTCCCCTCCTGGCCAGGTGCTCGGCGTGCAGCACCCGAGCCAGATCGACCTTGGTGATGAAGTGCTGTTCCTGGGGTATGACATAAGCAGCGAGAGCGTGACACCTGGAGATAGTCTGTCTCTGACCTTGTACTGGGAAGCTCAGCACAGGCTGCGGGATAATTACAGTGTTTTCGTGCACCTTGATGATCTGCGTCCGAACTATATCTCTTGGAGTCTATCCGAGGAGATCAATCCAGCCGACCTTCCTACCTCCACCTGGACGCCGGGGTTCTACGTCTCTGACCGCCATGTGTTAAGCATATCGGCCGAGACTCCCCCCGGCCTGTATGTGCTGCGGGCAGGACTATACCAGCCGGATAGCGGAGAGCGCTTGACCGTCTTGGACGAGGAGAATATGGTTTCCGATAGCCTCGAGCTGGCCAGGGTCCGCGTGCGGCGAAGGACGCCGCTGAGCCTGTCCGACGTGACGAAGGCGGGGCCCTTAACCTTTGGCGACAAAATCCGACTGCTCGGCTACGAGCTTGAGGAGAGCAGCACGACGCCTGGCAACTACTTCAGGCTGCTTCTATATTGGGATGCACTAGGGGAGATGACCGAAAGCTATACCTTCTTTGTCCATCTTGTGGATGATAGCGGGCAGACATGGGCTCAAACAGACGGGCTCCCCATGAACGGTATGTATCCGACATGGGCCTGGCTTTCAGGGGAGATCGTGGAGGATGAACATCTGATCCCATTGGAAGCAACCATCCCGCCCGGGAGATATCATCTGGCAATCGGCATCTACGAGTTGGATACCCTGACGAGGTTGGAGGTCACGACCCCAGAAGGAACTTCCCTGGGAGATCAGGTGCTCTTGCAAACACCCTTTGATGTCTTGAGCCCCTAGTACTTTGTGCTCGGACAGATTCTGACCACAGAGGTTTCTCAGGGGCCGGCAGCGAAATCACATCGCGTGGACGGCAACATAGACCGGGGTGATCCAGTCCAGATAATCTTTCCTCTTGCCGCGAGCGATGCTGAAGTACAGGTCTCGCAACTGCCTCACGATGGGGCCTATCTCCCCGGTTCCTACAGGGCGATGGTCGATCTCGGTGATAGCCACTATCTGCACCCCGGTGCCGCAGAAGAAAGCCTCCTCTGCTACGTACAGTTCCGTACGATCTATACGGCGCTCAACCGTCTCTATGCCCAGTTCCTTAGCAGCCAGCTCGATGAGCGTTAGCCTGGTGATGCCCTCCAGGATGTCTTCAGTGACCGGCGAGGTGATTAGCTTGCCATCCCTGACCATGAAAAGGTTCTCCGCGCTCCCCTCGGAGACATGTCCATCCTGAGTGAGCACGATCGCTTCGTCAAATCCTTTCATCACCGCATCGGTCTTGATCAGAGCGGAGTTGATGTAGGCTCCGGTGATTTTCGCTCGGGCGGGAACGGCGTTGTCGTTGATTCGGCGCCATGAGGAAACCCCCGCCTTGGCCCCTTCCTCCTTCTCTATGTACTTCCCGAAGGGGGTGGCGAACAAGGCGAACTGATCTTCCAGATCGTGTAACCTGACGCCTACACCGGGGTCGGCCTTGTAAGCCAAGGGGCGAATATAGGTGTCCTCACGGAAGCCCTCCTTTTGCAGCACTTCCAGGGTGATGTTACACAACTCATCCGCAGTATAGGGGAGGGAGATGAGAATAATGTGGCACGAGCGCAGAAAACGCTCATAATGCTCCCTCATCCTAAAAATATAGAGCTGCTCCTCGGTATCATTCCAGTAGGCTCGGATACCCTCGAAGCAGCCCGTTCCGTAGTTGAAGGCGTGGGTCATAATGCTGACCCTCGCCTCATCGATGGGCACGAGTCTGCCCTCAAAGAATGCGTACTTAGTTTTCATCGCTCCCTTCCTCCTTTTCGCCTCTTTGGGAGGCGAAAATAGCATCGTCTGTTTTTTTCCGAGAGTGGCTATCTTATTCGACCAGTTTGCTCACCGTCTCTAGCCGACGACGGTCGGTAAGCGGTGAGGGCCGGCCAGCCGGGTAGCCTATCGGGACTATAGCGACTGGTCGCAGACCAGATGGTAGATCCAGAGCTCGAGCAGCTTCTTCCTCGTCGAAAGCGCCTACCCAGCACCCTCCCAGACCTGACGCCACCGCCGCCAGCAGGAGGTTTTCTGTAGCCGCTGCTGTGTCTTGCAGTGAATATAGATATCTCCCTCTGTTCCCGTACCGGAGTGCCGAACGCTCCGGCTCGGCACAAACCACGATGACCACTGGGGCCTCGCTAAGAAACCACTGACCCAGCGCGGCGTGCGCCAGGGCCCTCTTGATCTCCTGGTTGCGCACCACAAAGAAGTACCAGGGCTGGCAGTTTCCCGCCGACGGAGCACGGATGGCGGCTTCCAGCAATTTGGTCACAATCTCGGGGGGGACATCGCGATTCCTGTCGAAATCCCGTACGCTATATCTTCTTTCCACTACTTGCCAGAAATCCACCATTTCCTCGTTGTTCCATTCCTTTTTGATGTTTTGCTCCCTCGCCCCGGTTCTATCACTTGCCTACGGTATAGCAATCTCCCAGGTTCTCAGTTCCTCGATGAATCCGTAGTCCGTCATGTCCAGGTGAATCGGGGTTATGGAGATACACTTGCGGGCCAGGGCCCAGATGTCTGTGCCCTCATCCTCGGCAAATCCACTGGGCCACTCTCCGCCGATCCAGTAGTAGCTTTGCCCGCGCGGATCTTGCCTTTCTATCAGCTCGTCCAGGTACAGTCGTCGGCCCAATCTAGTTATCTCAATGCCCGCAATCTCTTCCCCGGGCACGCTGGGTACATTCACGTTCAAGAGGACGTTTGATGGCAGCCCGTGGGCCAACGCTTGTTCGGCCAGATAGGCTACAAATCGGGCAGCGTATTGGAAATCTCCATCCTCAAAGGTATCCAGTGATGCAGCTAGCGAGGGTATACCGGAGATGGTGCCTTCGATAGCTGCCGAGATCGTGGCCGAATATGTGATGTCGTGACCCACATTGGCTCCCAGATTTATGCCGGACACGACCAGGTCAGGCAAACGAGGCAGGAAACCGAGAACTGCCAAGGCTATGCAGTCTGAGGGAGAGCCGTTGCTGATATACGCCAGGGAACCATCGGGAAGAGTAACCTCGTTGATCCGCAGCGGCTTGTGCATCGTTTTAGCGTGACCCGAAGCCGTCCACTCCCGATCGGGAACGATAATCGTCACTTCTCCTACATCATCAAGAGCTTGCTTCAAATGCATTAGGCCAGGCGCATTGATGCCGTCATCGTTGCTGACCAGGATATTCGTCATGCTCGTACTGGGTTATTTTCCTCCCGTCGTGGAATGAGGGCCCACCTTCCCTCCATCCACATATCCCAGTCCCCTATTGCGGCCTCGTCTTCCTCCTCCTGTTTGTGAACCACGTAGATCATTACTTCTTCGCTCTCCATGATGTTCCCAGCTGCGTCCACAGCTACCACGTGGATCTTGTGAGGCACCGTGATGGAGTTCGTCAGCGTGATGGGGGAATCCTCAGTGAGCGTCTCCCGCAGTGCAGCATCCTCTACCACAGTGGTGGTCATGACTATGGTCCATCTCTGGTTGTAGGGGCTGACGGTGTCATAGGTGAGCAATTCGTCGTCCAGGTAGAACTCCACCTTTTGCATAGAGAAGTTGTCCAGTGCCTGGGCTTGGATGCTAACCCATTCATCGTCCTCCATTACGTAGATCTGCTCTGTTATGGGATAGGTGACCTCCACTGTGGGCGAGATATTGTCTACTGTAACCTGAATGGTGGCCTGACGATAGTTGTTATTCCAATCTATCACCGACAGTTGCAGGGTATGTAGACCATCCAGCTGTCTCACATCCCAGGTTTCCAGCAGACCGTTATCAACGGTGTTATAGTGATCGGCGCCTATCTGGGTCCAGGAGGGAGGGTTCAGCCCCGGTCCATACTGCAGGCGATATAGATGGACATCGGGCCCGCGAGCGTTGCCTTGGACCTGAACTATGCCACGTATGTAGCCGTAAGGTCGGGGCTTGGTGATGACCACATCCCCGCTGGCTGGGGTGGGACCATGAACATCGCAGTATTCCGTCGGTGGCTGGGGGATATTGCTCTCCCTCACCCAATCCGCGGCCTCAGGGGGGTAAATCTCAAAAACTCTCTCCCTCACTTCCTCCAAGGGACAATAGACCGTGGCCAGCTTCCCGGAGGTGCGGCAGATGCGGAACCGCTGATGTATGTTGTCGTGCTCAGTGGGCACCGTACCGGGCAGGAAGACCTCCCTTACGGTGCTGGGGCTGTGTTCCGTAGCCAAGAGTCCAGAGGTGGCGTCCACAACAGCCCACTCCAGCCCCGGCGGTTCAACGAAAGGTATGACCGGCTCTCCCTCCAGCGCCGCCAGCATGAAGTCATGCCAGATGGGGGCGGCACCTTGAGAGCCTGGCACATGCTCCATAGGTTCGTTGTCGCTATTGCCGACCCACACCGCGGTGGACAACTGCGGCGTGAAGCCGATGGTCCACGAGTCTCGATAGTCGGTGGTGGTGCCCGTTTTGGCCGCGGCTGGCCGATCGCTCCCCAACCAAAGCATGCTGCGAGAGCCGAAGGCGGGCGTGCGAGCCACGTTGTCGGAGAGGATGTGAGTCATCATGTATGCTACCTGGGGGTTCACTACCTCCCTCAGCTCTGGGCTCTGATACTCCTCCAGTATATTGCCATTGGCGTCCTCGACCCGCAGGATCGCTACCGGATCCAGCTCTCTATATCCCGGCCTTAGCTTATCGACAGGCACGGGTTGTCCAGTCATGTAGCCGCCATTTGCCAGTACGCTGAAACCATAGGCCATGTCTATCAGCCTCACCTCTCCGCCGCCCAGTGTCAAACTCAAGCCATAGTAGTCCCGGGTCAGTGTGTTGATCCCCATGCGGTGGGCCAGGTCTATGACATCTTTCACCCCTACCCAACTCAAGACCCTCACGGCAGCAACGTTGATGGAGCGCTGCAGGGCTTGCCGGAACCGCAGGGGGCCGTGGAACTTGCGGTCGTAGTTTTCCGGCGTGTAGGGATGGGACCAGTCTGGGTCAGGGAAGGTGGTGCGCACATCCATGACCATGCTGGCTGGCGTGTAACCCTCCAGCAAAGACTGGGTGTAGGTGAACATCTTGAAGGAGGATCCCGGCTGACGCTCGGCCAGGGCTACGTTGACTTGCCCATCTATCTCTCTGTCGAAGTAGTCCAGACTGCCCAACATGACCAGTATCTCTCCCGTAGGAGGCTTGATGGCCACCACGGCGGCGTTCGAAGCGTTGCGTTCATCGGCCTTGAGTTCAGCTATGTGGCGCCTGGCGGTGTCCTCAGCTATGCGTTGCAGATCCAGATCCAGCGTGGTATAGACTTTTAGGCCTCCCTGATATACCAAGTCGGAACCGTATCTCTGCTCCAGCAGTTGGCGAACATACATTACGAAGTGCGGCGCCTCGATGTCGAAACGGACAGGCGCATAGTGCAATTCTTCGGTTTTGGCGGCCAATATCTCATCATAGGTTATGTATCCCTGACGAAACATGGCATCCAGAACCAGGTGTTGTCGGATAGTGGCCTCCTCAGGGTTGGTGAGAGGAGAGTAGGTGGCAGGGGCGTTGGGTAGGGCGGCTAGCATGGCACATTCGGCCAGGCTCAGGTCTTGCACATGTTTGCCAAAATAGGCTTGTGCCGCGGCCTCCACGCCATAGGCCATGTTTCCGAAGAACACGGTATTGAGATACCATTCCATTATCTGATCCTTGCCGTAGCGCCGCGTGATCTCCAGAGCAAGGATAGCTTCCTTGATCTTACGGTCCATGGTGCGCTGCATCCTCTCCTCGGGAGGGATGATCACATTCTTGACCAGTAGCTGGGTTATGGAACTACCGCCCTGGAACCCCTGCCCGGTTATGTCCACATAGAAGGCCCGCGCGATACCACGGATATTGATGCCTGGATTGGTGTAGAAGTCTTGGTCCTCGATAGATGTGGTGGCGTTTATCATATCTTCGGGGATTCGCTCTATAGGCACTACTGTGCGGTTTCCCCAACGGGGGTCGAAGACCTCATAGAGTAGCTTGGTCCCTGTGCGGTCGTATATCTTGGTCGTTTTGAAACTCTGCGAGGTTTGAACTTCGATCATCTCCGCTGGTGGCAGCTGTTGAGCATAGTTAGCATATACGCCTGCCACCGATGCCACGCTGGCGACGACCGAGAACACCAAGCTCAGGATGACTACTGCAAAGAACGATAGGGTTATCTTGGGCAGTTGATTGTTATTCTTCGCAACGTGTCTGCGCTGTCTTCGTCTGGCGATGATCAGTTTGATATTCGGGGCCATATCCGCCTTCCAGGTGCCTTGTTCTATGTTGATACTAGCAAAAATACGCTCAAAATGCAAGCTCGCTGCTCAAGGTCCTGGTCTTTCTACTACCATGAAGTGCGAGAGGCCAAAGATGAGTCGGGGTGTGTGTTCGAGGAAATAAGTGATGCGCCGCAGAGCCGCGCCCAGGCGAGGGTGGCGAACGACGATATTGTCATAGCCAGGATATATCTGCGTTTCCACGATGATATGATGTTCCAGATCTGACAAAAGCCGGTGCAGATCTCGCAAGGTATACGCTCGCACGTGGGGGCAGAGCCGACCTCGCAGAGCGTGAGGCAGATAGTTGACCAGAGGGAAGTTACCGAATCTGTATCTTCCCTGCCAATAGATGCCGTGGGTTTCGAAGGGATACAAGCGATTGGGGGCGAAGATAACCATTCTGCCTCCCGGCCTGAGCACTCGATATGCCTCTTGCACCACCCGCCGGTCATCTGTGACGTGCTCCAGGACCTCGTGCAGTAGGATGACATCGAAGCAGTTATCGCCGAAGGGCAAAGCCTCAGCAGCCGCTGCGAGGAGGTTGGGTAACCGTTTGCTGCCCTCCGTCACCCTGTCCACTTCGATGTCAATGCCATACACCTGATCGCTAAACTGACGGAACTTCTCGACGTACGTACCCAGCCCGCAGCCCACATCCAGGATCTTCTTCCCTGATAGGGGCGCGTACCGATCTATAAGGGCCAGCCGCCGCTGCTGTCCAAAACGCCAGACATAGCTGGGATGGCCCAGGATAGCATCTTTGTCCCACTGGACGCTCATGCAATGGTCACCTGCTCTCGATTGCGGCCTCGTAATCTTACCCGAAGCGGCGTTGCGCAGCAAAAGCCCCCTGTGGTGAGCCTGCTTGCCCTGAGCATGTCCTGAGTTCACCGAAGGATCAATCGAAGGGTCGAACCAGGGGAGCACGAGGGGTGTTCCTCGATGCTGTTGCATTAACTTGACAGGACGAGCTCCTGTTGGCCCCCACCCCCCTCAATCCCCCCTCC
>JBFFDV010000051.1:0-11970 GCA_041559215.1 Anaerolineae bacterium
AATTCGTTGAGGCCATCAAGGACATTACAGACTAGATAGAAAAACTAGAGCCTACTGATCTGGAATAACCCAAGGTAAATACTTGAGATTTCGGTCTCACCAAATGAAGCCTCATGTGGAATAATATCAAGCAAGTGGTGGATGAGGAGGACATGTAATGTCGAAGCAGATGGAACAGGAGGTTTGGATCTTGGACAGGTGTGCCGGTTGTGGTCTCTGCATCGCTACCTGCTCAAAGGGAATGCTGCAGTGGGATGAGGAGGGCCAGCATCCCGTAAGGGAGATAAGGCAAAAAACGATCGGTTTCACTCAAATCCCCCTTGATAGTTGCAGCTTCTGTCAGACGTTCTGCGTTGAGACCTGCCCCCGGCTCCATGAGTGGGAAGGACTGCCAGCCAGGCGTATGGTGTCGGCTAGGACGAAAGGCCTCACGGATAGTGGCGATCCCAACGAGGTTATTAAGAATTTGCTGATCGCTGCTCTCTCTGCCGGAATGATAGATGGCGTGATCATGGGCGATATGGATGGCTGGACCATGGAACCGCGGGCCAAAGTCTTGACCACGGTGGGGGAGATAGCGGATAACTTGGGGGTGCAAGGGTTGTGGGTTCCCACACTGGACGTTCTCAACGAGGCAGTTTATGAAATGAAGCTGCGTAGAATCGCGATCATTGGCTCTCCTTGTGTAAGCCAGGCTATCAGAACCCTCATGTCTTCGGACAACGATAGGCTGAACCCGTATAAGGAGGCGATAGAGTTAACTATTGCTGTCTTTTGCACTGGGGCTTATTACCCTGATGCAGTGCTCGAGTTCCTGGAAGAGATGATGAGCATTTCCCGCTATGATGTGAGGCGAATTTATGTGTCTCCACGCGATAGGGAGTTGAGAATCGTATTGTGGGATGACTCAACTAAGGCAGTTCCTCTTTCGAAGATCGAAGGGTACACTCGTCCGGGATGCGCCAGTTGTGATGATTTCTTGGGCGAATCCGCAGACATCGCCGCAGGCAACCTGGGGGCCAAGGAAGGCTATTCCACGGTGATCACTAGAAGCGAGGTCGGTGATCTAAGCCTGCAGAACGCCCTGGATTTCGAGCTATTGGAGGTCGTTGACGAGGTTGATGAGGGTGCCCTGAATAGGGCGAAGGAGGAGAAGGAGCGCAGAGACAGAGCAGAAGCTTTTGACGAGCTCATGTTGATGATGCTCGATGCCTTGAGGGAACCCCAGAAGAGGGCGGAGGTTAGGCAGGAGTTCATAAGACTGTACGAGGTGGATACCATACCTGGAGCTAGAGAGGAGGACAAACGCTATGGCCCATGCGCCACATGTGGTGGATGCTAAAGGTAAAGACTTGAAGACGACCAGCACCAAGCTAAAGACTATGCTCACCGAGAACTCGGTGGTCGTGAAGAACGCTGCCCACCTGCATGGCCTGTGCGGGGGGCTCAAGTCTGGCGAGATAACCATAGAAGGGGATAGCGGCGATTACTTGGCTGTGGTAAATAACGGAGCCGTGATCAGAGTTACAGGCAGTGCTGGCAAATATGTCGCCGACAATATGACTGCAGGACAGGTATTGGTTGAAGGAGATGCCGACTACGGGGCGGCTCAATACTGTTATGGCGGCACTGTGGTGATCAAAGGCAGCGCCGGCGATTTCACCGCCACCATGAACAAGGGTGCTACCATCATTGTCGGCGGGGATGTGGGCGATGAGGTTGCGACTTACATGGTGGCTGGCGATGTGATCATCGTGGGAAATGCTGGGAGCAACCTCGGAAATTACCTGATCAGAGGCAATATCTATGTCAAGGGCGATTGGGACAGCCTGGGTCATAACTGCGGAGTGGAGAATCTTGACGCTGAGGATGTCCAGAGGCTGGGAGCGCTCTTGACGGAGTATGGCATCGGCGCGGACGCTAAGACTTTCCGCAAGATCACACCTATATCTGATAAACCCTTTTATTCTCACTAGGAGGTAGAATAATGGCAACTATTGGTGCTTTCTGTGTTACGCTTGATAGGGAGCGGTGCATAAATTATCGCATGCCTGGCAAGTGCGCCACTTGTGCGGAGATATGTCCTTACGGAGTCTACAGCCTGAACGGCGATAACGAGGTAGTGATAAAGAACTACAACGCCTGTGTGGGCTGTAGGCTCTGTGCGGAGTTTTGTCCTGAGAGTGCCATCCGCATCAATCCCGCGGAGTCGGAGCTGGTTTCCAGATACCCCTGGACTTTTGGCACCATTGAGGAGATTCACCACAAAGCCTTGACCGGAGAGTATCTCTTGAGGGGCTTCGGCACAATGGGGCCCACACCTCATTTTGACAATATCGTCGTGGTACCTTCACAGCTTGCCTCGCCGGCGCCCAGAGATAAGTACCGGGAAGAATGCAACATGGAAGTGGTCATAGGTGAAGATACCTGTGAAAAGCCTATCAGGTTGCAGTCCCCTTTTATCTTCCCGGCTATGTCATACGGGGCTCTTTCCAGGGAGGCCAAGCTGGCATTGGCTATTGCGGCAGCTAAGACGGGCATCATGACCAACACGGGGGAGGGCGGTCTCGTCGAAGAGGAACCATACTACGCCAACGGGTTTGAGATGCCCAAGAGGTCCAGGAAGACGTGGCCGCCTGGAGGCTATCTGGTCGTGCAGTGGTCTACCGGGCGCTGGGGTGTCTCTGCCGACTTCTTGAACGCGGGTGACGCCGTGGAAGTTAAGATAGGCCAAGGGGCGAAGCCGGGAATGGGCGGTCACCTGCTGGGTGACAAGGTGACCGAGGAAATAGCCAAGATCCGTGGTATACCAGTAGGTAGCGATGCCCTTTCGCCGTGCAGGTATTATGATGTCCTGACTGTTGAAGATCTGAAGAAGCAGGTCGAGTTCCTGAGGGACGTCACCAACTATGAGAAGCCGATATTGATGAAGCTAGGGCCTAGCAGGCCTTACGACGATGTGAAGATGGCAGCCTTGGCTGGGGTGGACGCCATCTCGATCGACGGTCTGGTGGGGGGGACTGGTTGCTCGCCTGATATCGTCACTCAGAGCGTGGGCATACCTACCATCGCCTGCATAGGGCCGGCGGTCAGAGCCCTTAAGGATCTGGGGCTGCACCGTAGGGTTAAGCTCTTCGCGCTGGGCGGCATAAGGGGCGGGCTGGACGCGTTCAAGGCTATGGCTATGGGCGCCGATGGCGCTGGTTTCGGCACCGCGGCTGAGATAGCGATGGGATGTCGGGGCTGTATGGCTTGTCATAAGGGCAATTGCCCCTACGGCATAACCTCCCAGAACCTGAAGATGAGGGAGCGCCTCGATCCTCAGGAGATCGGCCAGCAACTGGCCAACTTCATCAAGGCCTCAGCGGAGGAGGTCAAGATTCTGACGATGCTATCGGGACACAGTGATATAAGGGAGCTAAGCGAGGAAGACTTGCGTGCCTTGGATTTGAACACCGCAGCCATAACCGGACTGAAGCTGGTGGGCTATGAGAGGCCTCTGCCTTGGTGGGAGAACGGCCAGGGGAATTAGGCTTGCTTTGTCCAGCCGCACATACCTTTTATCTAGGCTTAGTTAGCGAAGAAAGGAAGCAAGATGGGTACGGTCACCATTGATGCCACTGCAATTGGGAATATGATAGGGAATGCTCTCGTCTTCTGCTCACAAAAGACCGAGTGTAGGGATGGAGAAGAAGCGCTGGAGATCATCGGTAAGGGGGATTGCTGCGTTTGTGGCTATCTCAGGTATGGCCTGTCGAGGGAGCTTGGTGAATACCTAGGTGGCATAGACGCTTCAGTGCAGGCTGTGTACACTTATGAACCCGAGCACTGCACCAGTGTGGCCGACCTTGCTGGTGTCGAACATGCCCTAGAGCGAGGGATCAACCTAATAGTCTCGGTGGATCGTCGGAGCGCTGCCTTGTATTCCATCATAGCCTCGTTGGAGGATGCCATGAGAGGAGCTGTGAAGAACCTTGTCTGCTCGGAGGCTAAGGGCTCGTGCTATGCTCTGGATGTAAAGATCGCCGACGAGGCGGAAGTGGCTTCGAAGCGAGGATATGGAGCGCTCATCTCCTCCATCTACGTCAGACCTTTGAGGATTTGGGCCAGAGGGAACTAAGGTACCGTCTCTTCAGCATATTGGCACTCCATCCCCCATTTTGGGGTGCACTGAACTGGGGTGGGATTTTCTTCTTCTCCTTGTGCTCCCCGCAGCACGGCTTCTATCACGTGCTGCGGGCAATCTCGATTAGAAGGCTTCTAGAGTGCCCCGTCGCTTGGCCTCCATCTCGAACCAACTGAAGAGCAGATAGCCGACGAAGACATAGACCATGCCGATGAGTATCTCTCCGGCCAGAAGGGGCCACACCTCCAAGAGGTTGGCGCCAGCGATGCTTTGCCGGGCCGCCTGGATGCCCCGCGTTAATGGAAGCAAGTGAGCGGCTCTCTGTATCCAGATGGGAAATCTGGCCAGGGGCACATTCGCGCCGCTGAAGACTAATAGCAGGAAATAGATAGTGTTGTTGATGAACATCACATTGACCGTAACCAGGCTTATGCAGCCCATCAGCAGGCCGAAGCCGGAGGTGCTGACGGTGGTGATTAGGACGGTTAGAGCCAAGGTTGGCATATCTGTCTTTGAGTAATCAACTCCCAAGAGCAACCCTGCCCAAATGAGGCCCATTACGACCCCCAGCATGCCATCAAGGACATGGACGAAAGCCCTGCCTACGAAGGTGAGCATGCGGTTGGCAGGGGCACCGAAGAGATAGATCAAGGTACCCTCGTTCCGTTCCCCTCCTACGCTCATGGTAACTCCGTAGATGCCACTCATCGCTGTTAGCTGTATCGCATTGCCAATTGCGTAGAAACTGGCGGTATCGCGACCGGTGGCAAAGCTGCCCAGCAGCGTGAAGAACATGATCTGGTTAAGGGGTGCTATCACCTTGGTGGCCAGATACGGCTCTAACCGGAACCAGCGGAATAGGGCCTTGTAGGATAGAACTGCGCCGCTGAAGAATATGCGAATAGAGTTCGTAAGTTTGTTCATGCCGGTAGTCTCTTCACATCAAGCTCAGAGTGGCATTCACTCTCGCCCGGTGAAGGACGATCTTGAAAAGCCGGTACGATATCGCTACGTACACCCCTCCCAGAAGGAGCATCATGCCCCAGCTCAACAGTAACTCTGGCAGGGTAGCCCCACCACTGCTGGTGGCGTGCAATATCCTGGCCGACCAGTACGGCGCTAGTACGTAGCTTACAGGATTGGTCCAATCTGGAAGCAGCAGGATGGGGAAGAGAAACCCCCCAAAAATGTACATCGGGTACTCCAAAGCATTGACCCATCCGCTCAAAGACAGATTAACGGCCATTAAGGGAGCGATCAACAGGCCAAAGGAGATGAAGGCTAGCATGGTGACTAACAAGGAGGCGAAGAAGGGCACCGGTTGTGCTATAGTCAAGGGAAAGCGGAATACCAGTGCGGCCAAAGCGTAACTGAATATCATAGACAGTAAGGACATGCTGACACCAGCCAAGGTCTTGCCGATGACAACTGTGCCCAAAGATGTGGGGCTGGCTACTATCCCCTCAAGCGTGCCCAGCCACCGTTCAACGTTGATGTTGAAACTGCCTCTGAAAAGCAGGCTGGTCCACAACCCCGTCATGCCGCTGCCCACAACGACGTAGATTCCGCGGGACGCATCTCGCTCGAGTAGAATGTAGATACCCATGATGGCGATGAGCAAAGGCTGAATGACAACGCCGAAGATCATGAACAGGTCCACAGCCTGCTGTTTGATATCCAGCTCGAAAGTCGTACGAATCACTCTCAGATTATCTATCATGCCTCGCCTCCTACCAGGCGCACGTAGGCGTCCTCTAGAGTTGGCTCACGTACTATGACTTTGCCTACCCTGATGCCGTTACCGCCGAGGCTCTGCAAAATCTGGGGCACAATGGCTGAGCCTAGACTAGAATGCACCAGCAGGGCCTGTTTTTGGTCCCGGTTTTCCACCGATACGGTATCGACCTGCGCCATTTGGCGCAGTCGCTCGACTGTCTCGTGAGCGATGCCAAACACCTCCAGTTCGATGATTGAGAGATCCTGCACATGCTGCTTTAGGCCCTCTGGCGTATCCAATGCCACTATCTTCCCATGATTGATCACCGCCACGCGCTCGCAGAGGGCGTCGGCCTCGAACATGTAATGGGTGGTGAGGAAGACGGTCTTTTCCTCGGCGACTAGATTCCTGATGACCTGCCTCAGCTCTCGCGCTCCTACTGGATCTAACCCCATGGTGGGCTCGTCCAAGAAGAGGACTTCTGGATTGTGGAGGAGACAGCGCGCTACGTGCAAGCGCTGTCGCATCCCTCGTGAATACCCCTCCACCTTTTCATCTTCGCGACCAGCGAGGCCTACTAACTCCAAGAGTTCGCTTATCCGTTTCTTGGCTACATCGGGGTCCACGTGATAGAGGTCGGCGAAGTAGCGCAGGTTGTCTTTGGCCGATAGGCGCCAATACAGGCCGCGCTCCCCACCGAAGATGAAGCCGATACGAGGCCTGACGGCGCTTGCTTCTCGCACCACATCATGGCCAAGTATGCGGGCCGAGCCAGCGGTGGGGATAAGCAAGGTGGTGAGCATCTTGACCGTTGTGGTCTTGCCGGCGCCGTTTGGCCCTAGGAGACCGAAGAGTTCCCCCTCTCGGACATCGAAGGATATATCATCGACGGCCACCACTTCTTTGGTGTGGCGGCGAAAAGTGCCGATGGTGGCGCGAAACACGCGACGAAGGTTACGTACTTCTACGGCGCTCATATATTCTCATCTCCACAATAATCATAAAGGAACTTGGTCATTCTAGCCATCACGAGATGCAGGGTTTGCGGCAATGAATGAGCGAGTCCCGGGCCTACTATGATGATAGCTCCGGTACCGAGGCTGATGACCATGGCTATCTTCCTGCCGAAGCGGTCTATTACGGGCCCGGCTACAAGTTGGGAGAGCAAGCCGGCTGCGGAGTTGGCAGCCAGCACCAATCCCACGATGGTCAGTGCAACGTCCACCTTCTCATGCACATAGATGGTCATGAAAGGCCAAACTAAGCTGGCTCCACTGGAGCTTACGAGTTGCCCGAAGAACAGAACCCAGAATTGCCTGGGATAGCCCGACAAGGCGTTTTGGAGCCTGGATAGCACCTCTTACTCCTGTTCATACAGATAGGTCGTTAATTGCTGAGAGAGGTTTTCTATCTTCTCACGGTGCACTTCATAGGCGATACGATTATCTATAGGCCTTTCCTCTATTATGCCTGCCTCTTTGAGAATGCGTAGATGGCGAGAGACGGAAGGCTGGGAGATGTGGCAGATCTCAGCCAGCTTCCGGCCATATAGTTGCGGTTCTCGCACGATCCACTTCAATAATTCCAGGCGCGTCTTGTCATCCAAAGCCTTGGCGGTGGCGATTATCTCCTCTTCGAGCCTATCCAACTCTTCTCTGCGCTGCTCTGTGATCTGGCAGTCATAGATCAAGGTGGTGGACCCGTAACCGTAAAAGATTAGATGATGGGGCCCAAAATAGGAGGGAACCAAGATCAACTCCTGCGTAGTGTATCCCTCAGGTATCTGCGCAGGTAACTCATCCTTGTTGCTTAACCTCTTGATGAACTCCAGACCGTCCTGGCGGGAAAGAGCCAGGGACTTCTCTCTTATGCTCTCCTGCCAGATTTGATGATATCTCTCGCTCTCTTGCTGGAAATGAACCTCCCAATATCGTCCCCAGAGCCTCAGCATCCTTCCCTTATAGGTCTGCGGGTTGGCCAGCAACTCCAGATAGCCAACCGTTCTAAGCCTTTTTTCAAGGTAGGGATCGCCATCAGGATAAGAATGGGTAATGATGGAGAGCAGTGACTCCATGGTCGGTTCCAGTTTTGCCATCTCTTCCACTGGGGCTAGGCGGCCCAGGACGTAGAAGAGGAACTGGGGTATGCTCATCCGCTCCACATAGCGGAGGAAGCCCTCAACGTCATGCTGATCGGGATAGTCAATAGCCAGCTCCATCAACAGTATGCCGTTCTCGAAGCGGCTATATAGGAACTGAAGGTCTTCCAGGACACCCTGCGGTAGCTGGGCCCTGACTTGCTCTGCCCAGCCTTGATGGCGATAGCCCGGGTTTTGCAGAGCTCTAAGGCTGAGGCACATCTCATATATGGGGGAGGCTCGAAAAGTGATCATGGAACGCAAGTCATCGGTGTCCAAAGTATCTAGTGGTGCCATACAAGTCCTCCGATAGATATTCTTCTAGGATCGAGGATACTTCGAGTTTGAGGTCCAAGACCAAGCTATCTCGATCTCCTAGAGACCCATAGCATTTATATATAGCTTATTGGCTAATTAGCAAATATTTTATAACAGAGATTTCGAAGTTTGTCAACCTTCACGAGCTTGGCCAACCTCAGAATTCCATGAAATGGCCAATCGCTTGCGCAGCGGCTGGGCACAAGCCCCAAGATATCGGGATACGATGGGAACAGGGGGGCATCCCTAGTGCTCCCCGGCCTTTTGCTGCGCAACTTGCCAAGCAGGTTGTTTGACTTTGCATCGGAGGGCAGATAGAATGACTATAGCTAATCCTTATCAACAAGATGGAGAGTAGGTACTATGACCAGTGGCCTTATCAACGAGCCGCAAGGGCTCAGCAGACGCCACGGCTTCCTCGCCATAGGGTTGTCGCTGTTGCTGACGGTGGTGCTGCTAGCATGCGTATCACTTCCCATCCCAGCCAGTCCCACCTCTGAGCCAACAGTCAGAGCCACGGCGACGCCGATCATCATAGTGGTGACACCCACGCCGCTTCCTCAGGGTGTACTGGATGAGGTAACCGCTGAGGATCTGCTGCTGATCAGCATCTACGAACGAGTGAACCCGGCAGTGGTGAATATCCAGGTCATGAAGCCTCTAGCTCTAGGGCTCGATCAAGACTTCTTCCAGGAGGGTGAGGGTTCTGGCTTCATCATTGATCAAGAGGGCCACATTGTGACCAATAATCATGTGGTGGAGGATGCTGAGGAGTTACAGGTTACTCTCCATGATGGCACCATCGTAGAGGCCGAGGTGCTGGGTACCGATCCCTATAGCGATCTGGCAGTGATTGATATAGACCTGCCCCCTGAGCTTCTAAACCCTGTCCAGTTGGGTGATTCCGACCAGTTGCAGGTGGGACAGCGGGCTATCGCCATCGGGAACCCCTTTGGCCTGGAAGGGACTCTAACCACAGGGATCATCAGTGCCTTGGGTCGCACCTTGCCTGCCGAGAGGCTATTTAACATACCGGAGATCATCCAGACGGACGCGGCCATCAATCCTGGCAACTCTGGCGGCCCCTTATTGGACGCTGAAGGGCAGGTTGTAGGAGTCAATACAGCTATAAGAACGACCACAGGATTTGGCGCCGGTGTGGGTTTCGCTGTGCCTGTGAACCTGGTAAAACGGGTGGCTCCGCAGCTCATCGCTGAAGGTAGCTATGCTCACACCTGGCTGGGTATCACGGGGACCACCATTACCCCTCTCCTGGTGAACCAATTGGGCTTGCCAGTAGACAAGGGGGTTCTCGTATCGGAGGTCCTCGCCGATAGCCCCGCAGAAAAAGCAGGGATACGAGGAGGGACTCAACAGGTAGAGATCAGAGGCAGAAGGGTGAGTCAGGGGGGCGACATCATCATCAGGATTGATGGCCGAGAGATAGTCCAGTTTGAGGACCTGTTGGGCTATCTGGTCATGCAGACTGAGGTCGGACAAGAGGTGACGCTGGACATCGTTCGAGATGGAGCAGAGCGGACTCTGATGGTTGTGCTTGAAGCCCGGCCCTAGTGGCTTCTTTGGACAAGCGGCTCTATGCCATAATCAGCTTTGAGGTCGTGCCGAGTCGAGGGGGAGAAGGAACTGGAATCCGCAGAACTGGCGAGAGAACTGGTGAACGCCATCGCCGACAGGAAAGGCTACGACATCATCATGCTTGATG
The DNA here is from genome assembly GCA_041559215.1 of Anaerolineae bacterium. GTDB lineage: Bacteria > Chloroflexota > Anaerolineae > UBA7937 > B3-Chlor > JBFFDV01. Next base: position 10,022 of record JBFFDV010000051.1, read on the forward strand.
TTCGTCCCGTATCACTGCTGGCCGACTACTTCATCATTTGTAGCGGGGACACCGAGCGGCAAGTAAAAGCCATCGTTGATCAGATATTGGAGAAAGCCGGTCAGTCTGGGTTGAGGCCCCAGCAGATGGAGGGCACGCCAGGTTCTGGCTGGGTGATCTTGGACTACGGTAGCATCATCGCCCATATCCTTCTGCCCACTCAAAGGGAATACTATCAACTGGAAAGGTTGTGGAGCGATGCTCCGTTAGTAGTCAGGATACAGTGAGCTGGTCATAAGCGGCTTTGGCTATCTCATAGACTCTTTTAATCTTGCCCATAACTTTGGCATTTCCTCCACTGCCGGACCCGAGATAACTTCATCCGCCCAGGGAGAAAGAGGGGTCCTTTCTACATTGATCTCTATCAGATAGGCTCCTCTGTCTTTGGCCATGAGTGGCAGCGAGGCCGCCGGTTGCACTACCGCCGAGGTGCCGACAACTAGCATCAATTGGCAACTTTCTGCAGCACGGAAGGCCGCTGCCAATATCCCAGGATCGAGCGATTCCCCATACCAGACTACATGAGGACGGAGCAAAGCACCGCACGAGCAGGTCGGCGGTATCTCCTGTAAGGGTACATCAAAGTTTTCAAAGACGGTGTTCTCGGTTGTACAGCGTACCTGCCAAATATCTCCGTGGAGCTGGATCACCCGCTCACTACCGGCACGTTGGTGTAAGCCATCAACATTCTGGGTGATAAGTACGAAGTCGGGACAATGCTTTTCCATCTCAACCAGGGTATGATGAGCCGCATTTGGTTCACAGCCAGCTATCAGTCCTCGTCGCCAGTCATACCACTCCCAGACCAAGGTGGGGTTTCTGTGAAAGGCTCCAGGGGTAGCCAAGTCCTCGACGCGGTACTGCCGCCAAAGCCCATCCTTCCCGCGGAAAGTTGGCACGCCACTCTCAGCAGATATACCCGCGCCAGTTAGCACGACTATGGAATCGAAACTTCGTTCCCTCAACTATCCCCCAATGTGTGAGCTAAAACATCACGTCCTCAGCGGCACTCTTGTAAGAGCAAAGTTCCTGTTTCGAGAACCAGTAGTCGATCTCGTAGTCAGCCTCTTCCTGGTCACTCGAGGCATGGACCAGATTTCTGACGGCTCTCTTCAATTCATTGGCCACGATGGGGGAGGTGATCGAGAAATCGCCTCTTATTGTGCCAGGGTCAGCGAAGGCTGGCAACGTGAAACCGCACATTTTTCTGACCACGCTTATGGCATGGGCCCCTTCCACCGCTAGGGCCACGACAGGGCCAGAGGTTAAGTAGTCTACATTCCACTCCTTTATCATGTTGCCGATCTCCATCGGGTTATCGGTGCCAATTTCCCGGACGGGATCTTTCCCCTGATCATGGTAGGTCTGCAAAGTTTTCTCACCCATGCCCCTGATCCATTCGGGGGTATTAGGGTAATGATTTTCGGCATACTCCCGCGAGATCTGAATCATTTTCAAGGCCACGATTTTCAGACCTGCCTCCTCAAACCTGCACACTATTCTCCCCACTATCCCTCTCTTCACGCCATCGGGTTTTATCAGAACCAAGGTTCTCTCCTGTAGATCCGATCTCATTCTGTAAGTCCTTTCTCCCGTATCTGGTTACATTCTAAGGGCGTGTGCATTCATGCCACACGCCCTTGGATCACCGCTGGAAGGAACGAGAAAATCTTAACCTGCTAGTTTCACTCTAAGCCAGCGATATTTGTCCAGCGCCTTCTGGAGGCGTCCGTCCTTCATGTAGGCGTCAGCTAACAACTCGTGGGTGGGTAGATGATCAGGAGCATCGTCAGCTGCGGCTTCTAGATCGTCTATTACCTCGTCAAGGAGACTGCCAGAGGAAACGATCTCGCCATAGTGAAATACTGCTTGATCCAGGTCCCTTTCTTTGGAGTAGGCACGGGCCAAGT
>JBFFDV010000052.1:0-11848 GCA_041559215.1 Anaerolineae bacterium
CGGTGCGTCAGATGGGCACCAGCCCTCATCGCTTGAGCAAGGTCTTGCACCGGGCTCCAGGCGCCAGGGAGTGGGATGAGATGACCTGGGAGGAGGCTATCCCCCTCATCGCTCGCAGGATGAAAGACACGCGCGATGCCACCTTTGAGACGACCGATGGAGATGGGGTGACGGTCAATCGCACACCTGGTATCGCCTTTCTCGGTGGCGCGGCGAATAACGATGAGGATTGCTATATCGCCGTCAAATTGGCTCGCGCGCTGGGCATCGTGTATATCGAACACCAGGCGCGTATATGACACTCCGCGACGGTGGCCGGTCTCGGCCCCACGTATGGTCGCGGAGCGATGACCAACCAATGGCGTGATTTGAAGAACGCCGACGTCATTTTGATATGTGGCTCCAACGCTGCGGAGAACCATCCAGCTTCGTTCGCCCATATCAACAGGGCGCGGGATGAGCGGGGAGCCAAGCTGATCGTGGTAGACCCTCGCTTTACCCGCAGCGCCTCTACCGCCGATATCTACGCTCCTCTGCGGAGCGGCACCGATATCGTCTTCTATGGCGCTCTGATGAACTACGTACTGGAGAACAACCTCTATCATGAGGAGTATGTGGTCAACTTCACTAACGCTTCCTTCCTGGTCAATGAAGGCTTCCAGGGTCCTGCGGAGTTGGATGGCTACTTCTCCGGCTTCGACGCGGGGACCCGGAGCTACGACAAGTCCACCTGGGCGTACCAGACGGATGACGAGGGGAACGTCTTGCGAGATGAGACCCTCCAGGATTCTCACTGCGTGTTCCAACTGCTGAAGAAGCATTACGCTCGATATACCATTGACATGGTGGAGAATGTGTGCGGCATGCCGCGGGACAAGTTCCTGGAGGTGGCGCAGACCTATGCGGCCAGCGGCGCGCCAGAGAAGACAGGCACCATCCTGTACGCGATGGGCCAGACGCAGCACAGTGTTGGCACCCAGAACGTGCGCTGCATGGCCATGGTTCAGCTGTTGCTGGGCAACACCGGTAGGCCGGGTGGTGGCGTTAACGCCCTGCGAGGCGAGTCCAACGTTCAGGGCTCCACGGACATGGCCATCTTGTACCACATCATCCCTGCGTACATGGCCACGCCGAACGCGGCCAACCACAGCAACCTGGCTGAGTATCTGGAGAAGGAGACGCCGTCGGGCGGCTACTGGGTGAACAAACCCAAGTTCCTAGTTAGCCTGCTCAAGGCCTGGTGGGGGGAGAACGCCACCAGTGGTAACGACTTTCGCTTTGACTTCTTGCCCAAGATCAGCGGCGGCATCGACAGTTACGCCTGGATCGCGCTGTTCCATGCCATCAATGATGGCACGATCAAGGGCTTGTGGATCATGGGCCAGAACCCCGCGGTAGGTGGTCCCAATGCTCGCTTCGAGCGAAAGGCCATGGAGAAGCTGGAGTGGATGGTGGTGCAGGAGGTGGTGGCCACCGAGACGACGGACTTCTGGCGGGCGCCCGATGTGGACCCGGCTTCCATCCAGACCGAGGTCTTCGTACTGCCGGCCTCCGATGCCATGGAGAAGGAGGGCACCATCGTTACCAGCGGTCGTCTGCTCCAGTACCGGCCCAAGGTGTCAGAGCCTCCTGGAGACGCCATGGGAGACATCGAGATGATGGATCTGATCTACCAGGAGTTGAGGCGGCTGTATGAGGCGGAGGGCGGAGCCGTGCCCGAGGCGGTATTGGAGCTGAACTGGTCTCATGGCGCTGATTTCGACAGGATTTGCCAGGAGATCAACGGATACTACACGAGAGACGTTGAAGACGCCGATGGGAACGTGGTAGGGAAGGCTGGCGAGATGGTCGCCAACTTCACCAAGCTGACCGATGATGGCGCCACCGCCTGCGGCAACTGGATCTATTCGGGCTACTGGGTCCCGGCCGATGATGGCGAGGGAAACATGATCACCGCCTGCAAGCGACGTGGTCAGAAAGACCCCGGCGATCTGGGCATGTACCCCTATTGGGGCTTCTCCTGGCCAGTGAACCGGCGTATCATCTACAACCGTTGCTCGGCGGATGCCAACGGCAACCCCTGGTCCGAGGATAAGGCGCTCATCTGGTGGGACGCTGCGGAAGGCATTTGGACAGGATATGACGTCCCGGACTTTGGAAAGACGAAGGCCCCCGGCGATCCCGGTTTCACCGATGCCTTCATTATGCTGCCTGAGGGGAAGGGCAGGATCTTTGCCATCAGGAACGAGGGCCCCTTGCCAGAGCATTATGAGCCCGTTGAGTCGCCAGTGACCAACCTGTTGTCGTCGGTGCAGATTAACCCTGTGGTCAAACTGTGGGACGTGGAGAGGGGCCAGGATGTAGGGGACAACATTGGTACCCCTGATCAGTTCCCCATCGTCTGCAGCACCTATCGCTTGGTTGAGCACTGGCAGGCGGGCGGTATGTCTCGCTGGCTGCCCTGGCTGGCCGAGGCACAGCCTGAGACCTTCGTAGAGATGAGCGTGGAACTGGCTGAGGAGAAGGGGATCTCCAACGGCGACCGGGTCGTCGTCAGCTCGGCTCGGGGCGAAATTGAGATGGTGGCAATCGTCACCCCTCGCTTCAAGCCCTTCACCCTGAATGGTAAGACAGTTCACCAGGTGGGCATGCCCTGGCACTACGGCTGGCAAGGGCTGGCGAAGGGCGCCACGGCCAATGATGTCACGCCTCACGTAGGCGATGGTAACACGGCGATCCCCGAGTACAAGGCCTTCCTCGTGGACGTTAGAAAGGCGGTGTGACAATGACATTAGCGATGTTGATAGACGAATCCAGATGCATGGGTTGCCGCGGCTGCCAGGTCGCGTGCAAGCAATGGAACGACCTGCCGGGCGAGGAGACCGAGAACTTCGGTAGCTACGAGAATCCTCCCGAGCTGTCGGGCATAACCTGGACGAAGATCAAGTTCAACGAGAAGGTAGATGGCGACCAGGTCAAGTGGCTCTTCCTCAAGCAGGGCTGTAAGCATTGTACGCAGGCCAGCTGTGAGGCGGTTTGCCCCACCGCGGCGGTACGCCATCATGGCCAGTATGTGCTGGTGGACCAAGAGTGGTGTATCGGCTGCGGCTACTGTGTAGCGGCTTGCCCCTTCGATGCTATCCACTCGCTCTTCGAAGTGACGGGTGGCGGGGAGGAGAAGGCCACCGCTCGAAAATGTGTTTTCTGCGTTGATCGGACGACCAACGACTTGACACCGGCCTGCGTTAAGACCTGCCCGGCGAAAGCTCTCGACTGGGGCGACCGAAATGAGATGATCGCCAAAGGGAAGGCGCGGGTTGCGACTCTGCAGGCCAACGGGCATCCGAAAGCCAACTTCTACGGCGAGTACGAGTTGGGAGGCCTGCACCGGCTTTATGTGTTGGTTGATGAGCCTTCTGCCTACGGACTCCCCGAAGAGCCGCAGTATGCAACGGCGAATGTGGCAGGCCAGTGGCTGGCCGGTGTTGTGACCGCCGGTGTGGTGGCCGCTGTGCCCTTCTGGCTGCTTTTCAAGCGCCAGAGAGCGGCGGAAGCCAAAGAAGAGACCGGTGGAGGAGGTGAAGAACAATGACTTGGGAATGGCCAATTGCGATTGACCTTTGGGTAGCTGGGATGGCAGGAGGGGCATACTTTGCGGCCTTCCTGATCAATCGCATCACTCGCGGCAGGAACGAACTGCTGCTGAAAATAGCGATGTTTCTAGGCGTGCCCCTTGTGTTGTTGGGCTCCCTGTTGTTGGTGGTGGATCTGGGGGAGCAACTTCGTGCCTGGCACCTATTTACACGGTTCCGAATTGAATCGCCGATGTCAATGGGTAGCTGGATTCTGCTCGTGTACGCCATATTGGGCATAGTGATGATCGCTCTATGGTGGGCGAGGAGCTTCGAGCCGGAGGAGGTGAGACTTACCGTCCTCTCAGGGCTTGCCAACGTGATTCGCCCCGCGGCGGCTGCGATCGGGGTTCTCTCTTGGATCGCCCTTGTGCTGGCCGTGTTGCTCATGTCCTACACAGGGGTGCTCCTGAGCGCCAGCAATCAGGCACTTTGGGCTTCCACGTTTCTGCTGCCAGTTCTCTTCGTGGTCTCAGCTATCTTCACGGGAACTGCGTTGCTACTTCTCGTCCTGAAAACAGGGCTCGGTAGATTGCTGGACATACTGTTTGGTGGGGAGGGCGAGCCTATCCCGAACGAAATGATAGACGCCGTTGGAGTAGCGGTGGCTATCGTCGGCGTCATCGAGTTGGTGGTGTTGATAGGCTACATAGTTGGGCTAGTCTCGTTCGCCCCGCCCGCTGCCGTGGAGGGGGTTGGCATCTTGACCTTCGGTTCCCTGGGCTTTCTCTTCTGGGGCGGTGTGGTGCTGGTGGGGCTGGTGATACCGTTGGTGCTGCTGTTTACTTCCGTGGCAGCCAAGAGGGAGGCTCTGGTCGGTTCAGTACTGGCCTCCACCTCTTTGGTGCTCCTCGGTGGATTCTTCCTGCGACTCGTGGTGGTGCTGGCCGGCCAGATGGTATGATCGAGGGTCGCTCTCAGGAAGGGGGGCGACTCGACTAGGACGACGGATCGCAGGCCAGGGACAAGCTCTCTGGCCTGCGTTTCTATTTCAGCGGGAAGAATCTCAGCCTCAGTCTTGAGGCGTCACTATGACGACGGTTTCATGTTCCAGGGGAGCGAGGTCCTTCCACTCCTTTGCCTGTCTGGCTGCGGCAGCTTCGCCCCATTCCTGGACCACTTTTTCGTTTGTGCAGATGGAGTCAACAAAAGCGCGATATCTGTGCACCTTCGGTCCCACAGTGGTCACATAGGCCAAGGTGGCCATCGTGAGGAGGGATTTGCTGGTGCTGAGGTCGAAGGCTTCCTTTAGCTTGGGTTCTATCTCGGTCGCGATGGCTTTCTCGACATCCATCTGGTTCTCCTAGTGTCAGACCGGTATCTCCGCCCGCACAGTGGTGCCCTGGCCAGGTTTGGACTGTACCGTCAGGGTGCCGCCGGCCAACTGTGCTCGCTCAAACATGCCGGCCAGGCCCAACTTGCCCATCTCTACCAGGTCACCTGGTCTGTCGGGTACCTTGAAGCCCCGGCCATTATCGCTGATGGTCAACTTCACCACGCCATCTCCAAACTCCACCGTACTCACCACCTCCGTGGCCTGGGAGTGCTTTCTGACATTGTTCAGCGCCTCTTGAGCGATACGGAACAATACCAGTTCCATCTCTGGCGACAGTCGTCGCCTATCGCCCACGACTTTCACTTGCACTTCTATGTTATCTTCCTGCGACAACTTGGTCATGAGCCCTTCCAAAGTCGGCAGTAGGCCCAAATCGTCCAGCGTGGAGGGGCGCAGGTCCTGGCTGAAGCGGCGGACATCGCGTAGTATCTCCGCGGCGATCCAGCGAAGTTCCTCTAACCGTTTCTTGATACCCTCAGGCGCCTGGTCATCGGCAGCGAGCACCGTGTCAAACTGGCGCGAGAGAGCGACCAAAGCCTGGGCTGTGTCATCGTGGAGTTCGCGAGCCATACGTTTGCGCTCCTCTTCTTGGGCTGTTAGGATTTGCCTGGCATAGGAACGCATGCTTTCGTAGAGACGCGCATTCTCGATGGCGATGGCCGCTTGACGTGCTACTCCAGAAACGACCGCCACGTCCCGATCGGAAAAGGTCCGTTTCTCCCCAAGAGTTACCACACCCAAGGCCCCAAAGACTTTTCCTCCACTGACGATGGGGACGGCCAAAACACTCTTCACACCGCCTTCGACGAAGGCCCTAACTTTGGCCGGATACCTGGGGTAATCCTCGATCACCGCCGGAGCGCCGGTGGCTATCACCTGTCCAGCCAATCCGTCATCTTTGGACACAGTCACTTGTATCAATTCCATTGGCAGATTATGCAAATGGGGATAAGTGATTACGTCTTTTCCTTCGTCCAACAAGCCGATGACTCCAGCATCGGCGCCTGCCAATTCTTCCGCGATCTGGACTACCTTTGACAGGACCTTATCAAGCTCAAGCTCCGAGCTGATCTCCTTAGCCACCTCGCCCAGACGCTTTTCCCTCTCCAATTGTCTGGCAACGTCCTGGTGTAGTCGGGCGTTCTCCGCAGCCACGCCGATTTGGGTGGCGATAGCGGTGAGCAGGTTTGCCTCTTCCGGCAGAAAGCGGTGGGCGCCCCTTTTTCCAACGATGAGGGCCCCTTGCGGTCTGCCCTTCGATTTCAGTGGAATGGCAACTTGGCTGGCCAGTGCTGGGTCTGCGACTAAAGTCCTGGCAAGCTTCAGTCCGGTCGCGCTCGCGGTAAGCCCTGGCGGCAGACCCCGATGGGCCGCAAGTATTAGATCCTCGCGCTTTTCGTCCAGGACAAATATCAGCCCCGCCTCAAGGCCTGTCACCTTTAAGACCATATCCAAAGCCTCGCCGAGAACCCGTCCCAGTTCCAGAGACCCAGTCAGGACGGCGGAAACAGCATTGATAGCTTGCAATCTGGCGGTGGCCTTTTCCCGTAGAGTCTCCTGGTTCTGTTTTATCCAGGCTAGCCAGATAGTCAGACCTCCAACCAGGGTGACGGCGGTAGTCTCGATAAGAGCATCGGCTGGATAGAGACTCAAGAAGATCACGCGGGGCAACATTATGAGGAAGGCCAGGCCCAAGGCGATCAGACCGGCGACGGGTCCCAGGGCGAAGGCTGCGTAGCCTATGGGTAGGATGAGCAACACTCGTTCCGTTGAGTGTCGAGTCAATTGCAGTTGGCCACCGAAGGGTATGGGCAGAACGCGAAGTTGCGCGCTGTAGTGGAGTAGTAGTGCGCTGAGAAACATAGCAGCAACCAGCCAGAAACTGGGGCTCAAGATGATGCGCCTAATCCGACCCATTGATACAGTTGACACTGATTCCATTGCTGCGCTCCTTGGCTCGGTCAATCCGTACCAGCGCCAACGGCGGGCGATCGTTCTCTTTGCCTGGGGAGGGATATCACTGAATATCCTCGAGGGTGAACCAGCCTTTTCTTAGAGCTTGTATTACCGCTTCGGTGCGCGAACCAACCTGCATCTTGCTGAAGGTGTTGCTCAGGTGGCCCTGAACTGTGCGCACACTCAGGACAAGTTCGTTGGCGATTTCCATGTTGGTCATGCCCTTGGCTGCTAGCCTGAGAACATCCATCTCTCTTTCACTGAGTTGATCTAACTCAACTTCCGCTGCTGCTTTTGCTCGAGGCGACGCGAAGCGGTCGATGACCTTGCGGGCGATAGTCGGGTGAAGTATCGATTCCCCGGCATTCACCGCCCGGATCGCCTCGACCAACTCATGGGAAGGCACATCCTTCAACAAGTAGCCGGCAGCTCCTGCCTCCAGGACGGCAAAGACGTATTGATCATCATCATAGGCGCTCAAGACAAGAACAGCGCTTTCGGGGTGGACAGCCTTGATCTCCTTGGTCGCCTCGATGCCGTTGAGCTTGGGCATGGCGATATCCATTATCACCACGTCTGGACGCACGTCGCCGGCTAGCCTAACGGCCTCTTCCCCATCACCGGCCTCGCCCACGACCGTCATGTCTTCCTCGCGCTCCAGCAGCTCGCGAGTACCTTCACGCACCAGCACATGGTCATCGGCAAGCAAGATGGTTATCCTGTTCATTGGCAGATCTCCCTTCGTGCGCTGCTCTTCAGAACCCCAGGGTGGGGGTTGCCAGCCTAATATGACAATATCCTGGCAAGGGTAATGGCCTTTACCTAATTCTATTATACCTTGTTTAGGGGTCAGAATCAAGCCCTTTTAGGCACAATAGGTAAATATGCTTACTGTTGAGCAGGTGGAAGCGCCTAGTATATCCCCCAGATGGGTCGGCAGAAACGCCCACAGACCGATGAATGGGGTAAGTCTTTCTTCTGGGCGCAGAACAGGCAGTTTACCTCTTCAAAACGGGTTCCTAGTCTAGTAAACTGTAAGTGGAAATAGAAAGGCGAAGGAAAGGAGGTAATAGGGGATGCTGTCCTTAGAGGTGATCGGAGTATTAGGTGCCTTGTTCGCATTCCTGGTTTATGGCATGGTAAGGACCCAAGTGGCCCGGAGGCAGGCAGAGGCGAAGCGGAAGGCTGAGAAGGGTGCCCCAGCCGGAGCAGAGAAAGCGCGGTAGAAGCTGGTGGGGAAAAGCCCTGATCTCTTTAGGGATCGAAATGTAAGAAAGGGGTGAAAGAGATGTTATCACTCGAGCTCATAGGCATATTTGGTCTTATCTTCGGTTTCGTGGTTTACGTGATGGTTGTGACCCAATTGGAACGTAGGAGCCTGCGGATTGCCGAGAAAGAGCCTGAGAAGCGTGCGGAACCGAGTGGGGAGCCTGTAAAGATCGAGCATTAGGCCCCACAGAGCGCTACTGAGTTATGGAGGTGAACGGGATGTTGACGGCAGATATCCTCAAAGTGTTGGGAGTGTTGTTTGGGCTTTTGGTCTATGGCATGGTCTGGACTCAGCTGGCTAGGTGGCAGGCAGAGGCCCAAGAGGCCGTATCATCTGGATCCAAGAAAGCTCGGTAGCTGATGGTGGGCGAGGGGCCCTGAGATGGACGTAATCGGAGGTCACCGGAGAATGATTCAGGAAAGGAGGTGAAGTAGATGCTATCGCTGGAGCTCATCGGCATATTCCTTTTGCTCTTCGGCTTCGTGCTGTATGTCATGGTTGTGACGCAACTCGAACGTCGGAGCCTACGGATTGCCGAGAAGAAGGCTGAGACCGAGAAGCTAGAAGAACCAGCTGGACAGACCGTCAAGGTCAAGGTCGAACGCTAGTCTGAACAAAACTATACAGGTTGAGGAGGTAGGCTAAATGTTAACTATTGAGATCATCGGGGTATTGGTTCTGTTGGTTGGGCTTCTAATCTATGCCATGGTTAGGACCCAGTTGCGGCGGAGGGAGTTGAGCGTCCTGGGGGAGGCTGGTCGAACCGCTAGAATACTGATTGTGGACGATGATCCCGACTTCTTGAAGATCACCAAAAAGATTCTGGACAATCACGGATATGATACCGTTATGGCCTCCAGCGGCGCTGAGGCGTTGAAGGCAATACGCACTGTTTCCGACAAGCCGGACTTGGTGCTGCTGGACATAATGATGGACTACATCACCGACGGTCTGGACGTAAGCAATGCCATGCAAAGGGATCCAACCTTGAAGGACATCCCCGTGATCATGGTCACTTCGCTGACGGGGGTGAGAAGTCAGGAGATATTCCCCAGCGACGAGCATGTCGCGGTCGGCGCGTGGCTGAGCAAACCGGTTCAGCCCAAGGACTTGTTGAAGGCGATACAGGAGACGTTGGCCGGCGTGCCTGCGGGCGTCCCCGTTGGTGTGCCAGCAGTCTCCTAGACTGTCAAAAGGTGATGGGTTGGTCAGGATTGGTGGACAAATATACGTCACTACGCCCGTCGTCGCAGCAACATTGACAGAGCATTTGACTAGGCTTGGCCGGCATTAGCGGGTCAAGCCTTTCTCTTGCTGGCTTCTTGACCGACAAGTGGGGCTGTTTGGGAATGGTGTGGAACTCGGGGGCGCTGCGCAAATTGGACCTTCTTATGCGCTTTAGACCCGTTTACGACCAGCGTAAGACTCGATTTTGACCTAGGAAGATTACAATAACAAATGGTGAAAACTCGTGGTACGGCATAGTCTGGTTTAGCTGATGTTTGTATGCGTTTCTCAACACCCTCAATCAGGCCATCGTGGTTTACAAGTGCTATGGACTGTGATGCGAATACTGCCGTAGCCAGCCAGAGGCTCTCCACGAGGGAGATGCCCCATTGCTGATCGAATCACGGATTGGAAGGGAGTGCATTTTAGATGTCTAGAGTCGCTATGCTGATTGATGAGTCCATATGCATGGGTTGTCGCGGTTGTCAGATTGCATGTAAGCAGTGGAATGATCTCCCTGGTGAGGAGACGATCCAGCGGGGCACCTACGAGAACCCCCCTGATCTCTCCCCTGTCACCTGGACCAAGGTTAGGTACATTGAGATAGGCAAGGGTGATAGTCTACAATGGCTATTCCTGACCCAAGGGTGCTTCCACTGTGGTAACGCCGCCTGCGTGGAGGTCTGCCCCACGGGGGCGCTTAAGCGGCACCCTACTTTGGGTATCGTGACTGTTGAGCGGGAACTTTGTAATGGCTGTGGTTACTGTACCCAGTTCTGCCCCTTTGGGATACCACGCTTAGACGGCGATGTCCTTTCCGCAGAGACTAAGGCCTACAAGTGCAATTTCTGCCAGGATCGGATCACCGATGGATTGCCGCCGGCTTGTGTCAAGACCTGTCCCTCGGGAGCGTTCCATTTGGGAGATCGGGATGAGATGTTGGCCAAGGGCAAAGCTCGCGTGGAGAGACTAAAAGGACAGGGCTTTCCCTACGCCAATCTGTATGGTGAGCACGAGATGGGGGGGCTGGGTAGGCTGTATGTGCTGAAAGAGAGACCGTCTTCTTACGGCCTGCCGGAGAACCCTCAGTATCCAGTAATCGCCAATATCTGGCAGGATATGGTGCAGCCTCTAGGCGCGGTGGCCTTTGGCGCTGCCGCTCTAGGCGTCTTGGCTTTCTACTTCATAGCACGGCGCAATATCAAGATGGAGGAAGTGGAATGATCGGTAACAGGGTGCGCAGGGTAGATGAACCAACCGAAACGGGGGCGATCAGGATCAGATGGATTCCCAAGTATACAGGCCTGGAGCGCCTGTTTCACTGGGGCCACACTGTGACATTCCTCACGCTCGCGGCGACAGGGATGATACTGTTTTTCCCTTTCCTGCGCCCCTTGGGGCAGGGGGAGGGTGGTCAACTAATCCGGTTGACGCATCGGGCCATGGCTATCGCCTATGGCGCGTTACCCCTGATTTACATCATACTGGAACCCAGACGAGCGTGGCTGAGCCTCAAGTCGGTGTTCAAGGTGAGCTGGTACGACATCGAATGGATAAAGGGGATGATACCCTACTATATGTTTGCTCGCCATGAGGCCATGGCGCCCCAGGACAGGTTCAACACTGGTGAGAAGTTGAATGCCGTTGTCATCATCCTCGGTAGCGCAGTTTTTGCCGCTACCGGCCTCCTTATGTGGTTCGGGAAGGGCCTCTTACCTATTGGCGTCTTTCAACTGATGGTGGTTTTGCACGACATCGCCATGATAGTGACCGTTTGTATGTTCATCGTCCACTTTTACCTGGCGGTGGTGCATCCCCTGATGTGGGCCGGACTGGTCAGCATGCGCTTCGGCGTCACCTCGGCCTCTTATGCCCAGGAGCACCATGCTTTGTGGTACTACGGGCGGGAGCGGGCCAAAGAGATATATGAGGCCCAAAAGGCTGCGCAGATTGCCGAGAAACAGTCGAAGAAGTCATGACAGATTGATAAACGGTCTGTTCCATTTGCGATACAGAGACCTGGCTGCACGTTCAGGTCCCTGTATCTTTATGTAGCGATGCCTGGGCTTGCGCAGCAAATAAGGCGCAAGCCCCAAGATGCAGAGGGATGAAGGACACGGGGGGACACCCTTCGACGCACAAAACTCAGGGCAGGCCCCCAGTAGTGTTGCATAAAAATGAACAGAGCGGGGGTTCAGGGGGCAGCAGGCCCCCTGGCGGGGGAACTGGGGGTGTCCCCCAGAGAAAGTTTACTTCCCCCTCCCCTAGTGGCTGCCGCATCGCGTTACGAGTTCTCCCAATGGACTGGGGAGGAGGGATTGAGGGGGGTGGGGGCCAACAGGAGCTCGTCCTGACAAGTTAATGCAACAGCATTGGGGGTGTCCCCTCGTGTCCTTCATACCCCTGCATCTTGCGGCTTGCGCCTAA